>DATGRY010000018.1:0-9338 GCA_035303165.1 Pseudogracilibacillus sp. | reverse complement strand
TTTATCCGATAAATTGAACATAAGTCGTACAGCTATTTGGAAACATATGAATGAATTGAAAAAAGACGGCTACGTCATCGAAGGAAAAGCAAATCGAGGGTATCGAATTATAAGTTATCCGAACAAAGTTAGTGAAAATACGGTACGGTGGAATTTACAAACGGAATGGCTCGGCAAACATGTCGTACATTACGAATCAGTACCGTCAACACAACCTGTTGCGCATAAATTAGCACAAAATGGCGCATCACATGGTACGGTCGTCATCGCTAACGAACAGACGGAAGCACGAGGACGTATGGATAGACCGTGGTACGCTAATACAGACAAAGGAATGTGGTTAAGTATCGTCATCCGGCCGACTATTCCGCCATATATAGCACCACAACTAACGCTTTTAACGGCAACAGTATTAGCAGAAGTGCTTGCGGATGAAGTAGGTGTCCAAGCACAAATTAAATGGCCGAACGATTTACTTATAAACGGTAAAAAAGTAGCTGGTATTTTAACGGAGATGCAAGCCGAACAAGATCAAATTCAATATGTTATTATAGGCATAGGTTTAAATGTAAATCAAACACGAGAAGATTTCGTAGATGAAGTTGCGCATCGGGCTACATCGTTATTTGTAGAAACGAACAAAGAATGGGACCTTGTGCCACTTATTCAACGTATTTTAGAGAAGTTTGAAGCAAAGTATACGGAATATATAGCGGATGGCTTTCATCAAGTGAAAAAAACGTGGGAAGACTATGGATTTAAATTACATGAAACAATTGAAATTAAAACTGGCAAAGAGCGTTGGAAAGGTGTTTTTTTAGGTGTTGCTGAAGACGGTGCTCTACTTGCAAAACGAATATGTGATCAAGTTGTGAAAAAAGTATACTCGGCTGAAATAGCTTGGTTTGACTAATAATGACGGATGCGTTTATTCATGGGGTATTATTAAAGGAGGAGCAAAATGAAAACGATAGTTGACTTTCAACAGATGAAATCTGACGGAGAAAAAATAGCGATGATTACAGCGTACGACTTTCCATCAGCGCAACAAGCAGAGGAAGCTGAAGCTGATGTCATTTTAGTCGGTGATTCATTAGGGATGGTCGTCTTAGGATATGATTCGACGACGAACGTAACGTTAGCTGATATGGTTCACCACGGAAAGGCAGTTCGTAGAGGAGCAAAAGATACATTTGTTGTTGTTGATATGCCGTTTATGTCATATCATGCTTCATTAGAAAAAGCGATCGAAAACGCGACAGTCTTGTTTCAAGATACGAATGCCCAAGCGATCAAAATTGAAGGAGCATCTGAAGAAACGTTGACATTAACGAAACGACTCACAGAAGGTGGTATACCAGTCGTCGGTCATTTAGGATTAACACCACAGACGGTAAACGTACTCGGTGGGTACCGCGTTCAAGCGAAAGATAAAGCGACGAGTCAAAAGCTCCTCGATGATGCGAAACAATTAGAAGTTGCCGGTGCATGTATGATCGTCCTTGAATGTATTCCGAAAGAATTAGGTGAAATTGTAACACAATCGTTAAGCATCCCGACGATTGGAATTGGTGCAGGTGCTAATTGTGACGGACAAGTGCTTGTTTATCACGATTTGCTTAAGTACGGTGCACATCAATTACCTAAGTTCGTTAAAACGTATACGAATTTCCATGAATACGGGGTAGAAGCAATTAAAAATTACGTATCAGACGTAAAGAAACATCATTTCCCGCTCGAAGAGCATTCGTATAAATTTGCAAATAAGGAACTATTACCAAAATAAATAAAGTAGGGTTAGCTGTGAAAGTAATACGACATGTTAAAGCGATGAAAGAAGCTCTCGCAAATAATAAGAAGAAAAAAATTGGATTCGTTCCGACGATGGGATATTTACATGACGGTCATTTATCACTCGTCGATGTGGCGAGGAAAGAAAATGATCTTGTCGTCATGAGTATTTTTGTCAATCCGTTGCAGTTTGGTCCGACAGAAGATTTAGCGACGTATCCACGCGATGAAAAGCACGATACAGAGTTAGCAAAAAAGCACGGTGTAGATATTTTATTTATACCAGATGTGAAGGAAATGTATCCGGATCATTTTTCAATCGAAATGAAATTAACGACAAAAACGAACGTTCTTTGTGGTAAATCGCGTCCGGGTCACTTTGATGGTGTCATAACTGTACTCACGAAACTGTTTCATATCGTTGAGCCAACAAATGCGTATTTCGGCTTAAAAGATGCTCAACAGTTTTCTGTCGTCGACACACTTATTCATCAATTAAATTTCCCGATCCATCTCGTTGGCCTACCGACAGTACGAGAACGAGACGGGTTAGCAAAGAGTAGTCGAAACGTTTATTTAAATGATCAAGAACGAAAAGATGCACTCGTTTTATACGATACGTTAAAACTCGGAAAACAGCTCGTCACAGATGGTACGACGGTTCCATCGTTGAAAGACGAGTTAACGAAGTATTTGACGCGTCATTGTAAAGGGAAAGTTGATTATCTTGAAATTTTATCTTTTCCACAATTAGAGGAAGTTCATTCGATAGAAAGTACGATTATTATCGCAATTGCAGTTCATTTTGATCGAGCAAGGCTTATAGATAACATCATTTTGCATGCAGATGGTACAACTGTAAATAGGATCGGATAAAGGGGAATTTACAATGTTTCGAACGATGATGAAAGGTAAAATACATCGAGCACGAATAACGGAAGCAAATTTAAATTATGTAGGTAGTATAACGATTGATCAAAATATATTAGATAAAGTCGATATTTTACCAAATGAAAAAGTGCAAATCGTCAATAACAACAACGGTGCACGTTTGGAAACGTACGTGATCGCTGGTGAGCGTGGGTCAAAAACAATTTGTGTAAACGGTGCGGCAGCAAGGCTCGTACAACCTGGTGATGTTATTATTATTATTTCGTACGCTCTTGTAGAAGATAATGAATTGTCGACTTATCGACCGAAAATTGCAATTATGAACGAACGTAACGAAATTGAACAATTAATTACAGACGAACCACCGTTTACTGAAATGTAAATGAGATTCGATAAACGTAAAACGAAAGTATGAATACGTGAGAAGAAGTGAGAAAATGGTACAAAAAAAGAAACGGTTTCCACTTGGAATCATCATATATGTAGTTTGTTTTTTATTGTTCTTATCTCTATTTATTTATAGTGTTTATTTATACGTTCATTTAGATCGGACGAAACATATGCGTAATGCGGAAATCGAAGACTTTCTTCTACAGCGGACAAATATTAATAAAATAGAAGAAATATATCATTTTCAAGAAGAAAAGCCGTATAAAATAGTTTTTGCGAAAACAAAAGAAGATGAAGAGCGAATACTATTTATCGATTTAGCGGAATCACTGGATGAAAAGGCTATTTATACGATTGATCGATCACAATACCTTTCACAAAACGATATCGAAACGAAATGGAAAGAAAATTGTGAACGATGTACAATGAAACAATCCCAGCCAGCGTTTATTAACAGAAAGCCGTTATGGGAAATTACGTATGTAGATGAAGAGGATCGTTATTATATGACGTACTATTCATTAAAAGACGGTTCTATTTATGAACAAATGAAATTCACTAGAAAATATAGTAAAAAGGATGATTAAGATGACATTATCAAAACGAGTGAAACAATTAAGTCCATCGTCAACTCTTGCGATTTCAGCTAAAGCGAAACAATTACGCGATGAAGGGCATGACGTTATTGGCTTAGGAGTTGGTGAGCCAGATTTTAATACACCAGACTATATTAACGATGCAGCGAAAAAAGCAATCGATGATGGATTTACAAAATATACACCATCTGGTGGTATACCTGAGTTAAAACGAGCAATTGTTAAAAAATTCAAAGAGGATAATGACCTTTCTTATACAGTGAATGAAGTGATCGTAACGACAGGTGCAAAATACTCTTTATACGCACTATTTCAAGCAGTCATTGATGAGGGCGACGAAATAATTATTCCAACACCTTATTGGGTTAGTTATCCGGAACATGTAAAATTAGCAGGCGGTAAACCTGTATACGTCGAAGGGTTAGAAGAGAACGATTTTAAAATAACGAAAGAACAACTTGAACAAGTAATTACAGACAAAACGAAAGCGATTGTTATTAATTCTCCAAGTAATCCGACAGGAATGATGTATTCAAAAGAAGAATTAGAAGCGATTGGAAACGTCTGCCTAGAACATAATATTTTAATCGTTTCAGATGAAATATATGAAAAGTTAATTTATACGGATGAACCACACGTATCGATCGCCTCGATTAGCGACGAATTAAAAAAACAGACAGTCATTATTAACGGAGTGAGTAAATCACACGCGATGACTGGATGGCGAATCGGTTATGCTGTAGGACCAGAAGAAATTATTCAAGCGATGACAAACCACGCTTCCCATGCTACCTCAAACCCGACTTCGATTGCGCAGTATGCTGCTTTAGAAGCGTATGAAAATGAAACAGAAAATAAAAAAATGAATGCCGAAATGAAAAAGGTTTTTTCCGAACGTTTAGACATATTTTATGAAAAAATCGCTAATATTCAAGGATTTTCCTGTAATAAACCACATGGTGCTTTCTACATTTTCCCTAACGTTGAAGAAGCTGTTAAAATGGGAGGCTACAATTCTGTCGATGAATGGGTTGCAGCGCTTCTTGAAGAAGAAAAGGTAGCACTCGTACCAGGTTCTGGTTTTGGTGCTCCAAACAATGTCCGCTTATCGTATGCGACATCGTTAGATTTTTTAAATGAAGCAGCAAAAAGAATTGAACGGTTTGTGAAAAACTCAACTAAATAATTGTGTAACGAAAAAATAATGTACAAGAGCCGGAGATAAAATAAAGAGGTGAAAGTTTTGCCTGAACAAACGATGGATCAGTTTTTTATAGATCAAATAGTCGTGCCTAAAAAATTGCTAGAAAACTATAAAACTATTGGATTAGATGAACGAGAGTTAATCGTTCTTTTACAAATTATTCGATTTTTACATGATGGCATTGATTTTCCGACTCCGGCGCATATCGCTCAATCATTAACGTTTACAGAAAATGAATGTGTCGATATTTTACGCCAACTGATGCAAAAAGAGATCGTTCATTTAGAAGAAGTAAATAACGATGAGGGGCGTCTATCGGAAAAGTATAGTTTACAACCGCTATGGGATAAGTTATATAGGAAATCGACGGAAAAAGAAAATAATATAGAGGAGGGCGAGTTGTTTATTCGTTTTGAACAAGAATTTGCTCGTCCACTAACACCATTAGAAATTGAGACGATCAATGCATGGCTTGATGAAGACAAACTGTCACCAGCTTTAATTATTGCGGCTCTT
Organism: Pseudogracilibacillus sp.; assembly: GCA_035303165.1. GTDB lineage: Bacteria > Bacillota > Bacilli > Bacillales > Amphibacillaceae > Pseudogracilibacillus. The sequence continues at coordinate 3,950 of DATGRY010000018.1, read as the reverse complement.
CGAGAAGCTGTATTAATGAATACGCTAAACTTTAAATATATCGATCGAATACTACACGAATGGAAACGTAAAGGAATTCGTTCGGTAGATGATGCTCGTCGGGAGAGCGAATCATTCCGTAGTCGAAAGATCAATAAAAATTACGAAACTGTTGAAAGGGACACGTCCGTTTATTTTAATTGGTTAGAGGAGGACATTGAGTAGATGCTCAATAAGACGGAAATACGTTTTTGTCTTGATGAAATGGCAAAAATGTTTCCAAATGCACATTGTGAATTACATTATACAAATCCATTTGAATTACTTATCGCTGTTTTATTATCAGCACAAACGACCGATGTGAATGTAAATCGGGTGACAACAAGTTTGTTCGATAAATATAAAACCCCACAAGATTATTTAGCTGTCGATGTGACAGAGCTAGAACAAGATATTCGTTCAATCGGCTTATATCGCACAAAAGCGAAAAACATTCAAAAATTGTGTCTCATGCTCATCGACGAGTATGATGGTATCGTTCCGCAAACACGGGAGGAATTAGAACGTTTTCCTGGTGTTGGCAGGAAAACGGCAAACGTCGTTATTTCAGTTGCGTTTGGAGTTCCAGCGATCGCAGTCGATACGCATGTAGAAAGAGTAGCTAAACGTTTAGCATTTTGTCGCTGGAAAGATTCTGTTTTAGAGGTGGAAAAAACGTTAATGCGAAAAATCCCAAAAGAAGAGTGGAGCGTGTCTCATCATCGCTTTATTTTCTTTGGGCGTTATCATTGTAAAGCACAAAATCCAAGTTGCACTGAATGTCCGTTGCTTACTGTCTGTCGTGAGGGGAAAAAACGGCAACGTAAGAGGGAAAGAGAGTTGAAAAAAGGTTAGTAGTGGAAATACATTCCGCTACTAACCTTTTCGCTCGTTATGAGTCATTATCTTCTTCTTCTTCGTCATCCGGTTCATCCGGTTGTTCATCTGGTTGATCTGGCTCTGGAAGAGGGATCGTGACAGTTGTTTGAGCCGTTTGACCCCGTTCGCCGCCTACAACAGGTGTTACTTTTATGAGATAAGAGCTTCCCGGTGATACGTCTGTTATTTGGACGTTCATGGCACCAATTGTTTGCACACTTCCATTTATATCTACTTCAAATTGTGCTCCCGATTCAGTATACTGCCACGTTACGTTAACCGTATTACTACCTTCATCGTACGTTGCCTGTAACCCTTCGATTTTTCCAATTTGTTCCTCCTCTTCTTCTTCTTCACCTATTTGCACTGTAACAGATTTCGGCTCACTTTTCGCCTCAGATTCTTGATCGATGGCAACAACTTGTATTGTATACGTCGAATCTTGTTCAATATTCGTAACTTGCGCTTGTAATTGATCGGTCGTCGTTAATGATTTGAATTCCCCTTGATCGACTTTGTACGAAACTTCGAATGAAACGTCGCGGTCCGCTTCATAACCCCAAGATATATCGATCGCATTTGCTGTCTCGTTATACGTCGCCGTTAAGTTTGTTACTGGTTCAACTTCATCGTAAACTTCAGATACATTTTTCGGCTCCGTTCCTTTCACGAACAGTTCAGTAACGATGTTTTCACTCGGTGTATGCTCACTCGGTAATGCCGGTGGATTTGACCCTTTTTCAATTTGTACTTCGACAACAGAGTCTGGTTTTGTAAAATCAGATGTTTCGATATCTTTTGATATTTCGATCATCGTATTCGTAAATAGTCGGTGCGGTACTTGTGTATCTGATATGACGCGATTATTTTCTTCGTATCCAGTCCAGACCGCGATAGAGAAGTTCGTCGTATATCCAACAAACCATGAATTGTTAGCTCCTTGCTTTCCCTCGACGTTTGTCGTTCCCGTTTTACCGGCTACAGGTAAATGGGGGATATTTGCGTTTGTACCCGTTCCACTCGTTAACACAGATTTTAACATATCAGTAACCATATAAGCCGTATAATCAGCCATGACCGCTTCTGATTCAGGTTTTAATTCGATAACAGAACCGTCCGGAAATTCTACTTTCGTCACTGCGTATGGTTCTGTGTAAATTCCTTCATTCCCAAATGCACTAAATGCACCGGCTAATTGTAACGGAGAAACGTTCGTTCTCGTTCCACCAATGACGTCACGTACATTTAAATGTTCATCTGCAAATTCAATTCCGAGATTTTCTGCAAATTGTTTGGCTTGATCTGCGCCAACTTCTTCAAACGTCTTTACGGCGGGTACGTTCAAAGACTGAGCTAATGCTTGGCGAGCAGAAATCCAACCTTGATATTGTCTGTTCCAGTTTCTAATCGGATTAGATCCACCTGCTTCATACGGTTTATCATCGTTAATTTGTTCATACGTTGACCATTTTTTGTATTCGATCGCTGGACCGTATGCTAAGAGTGGTTTAATCGTTGAACCTGGTTGACGGTATGCTTCTGTTGCATAGTTTGATCCGAATAACGTATCACGATTTCTACTACCACCGATCGCTCGAATAGCCCCATTTTTTGTATCGAGAACGACCATTCCAGCAAGTAAATCTTCATCTGGATAGTTAATCGGATTTTCCTCACTGTCTGTTAATAAAAATTCAACATGTTCCTGAATGTCGTTATCTAACGTTGTATACACTTTTAATCCAGCTGTATAAACGTCTACATCCGGTAACTTTTCTTTGATTTCTTCCGTCGCTTCTTGAACGAAAGCATCGTACGGTAAAGGTTTCGGCTTTTTATCCGTTAAAACGGATTCGATCTCGATTTCTCGTGCTTCATCCGCTTCTTTCTGTGTAATTTTTCCGTGCCGCACCATCAGTGTTAAAACTGTATCGACACGTTCTTTCATTAAATCAGGGTTTTCAAATGGATTGTAAGCTGATGGACGTTGTGGTAAACCAGCTAATATAGCAGCCTGAACTAAGTTAAGCTCTTCTAAGTCTTTTATACCGAAATATACTTCTGCAGCTTTAGCAACACCATATGCATTATTTCCGTAAAATATTTTATTTAAGTACATTTCTAAAATTTGTTCCTTTGAATACTCTCGTTCTAATTGAAGTGCAAGCCATTGTTCTTGAACTTTTAATTTTAACTTTTTATCTGGTGTTAGAAACATATTTTCGACGACTTGTTGTGTAATCGTACTTGCACCCTCGGAACCGAAACCGTGCTTAATGTTAGCTTTGATTGCGCCTGCAATTCGTCGTATGTCAATTCCAGGATGATCAAAAAAACGAGCGTCTTCGGTTGCAGTGACTGCGTCGATTAACACATCTGGTAATTCATCATATTGCACTTTAATCCGTTTTTCTTCTCCGATATCAGCGAACAAGTCACCATCTTTGTTATAAAACTGAGAAGAATAGGCGACATCTAATTTATCAACATCTAATTTCGGAGCGGTTAAAATGAAATAGAGAAAAACACCGAAAACGGATAAGCAACCGACTGCAAACAAAGTGAGCAGCGTGTACATAATTTTTTTCCAAATAGGTTTTTTTGTTTTATTCGTCATTTTCTTTCGTGCTGTTCGACTTCTTCTTGTAGTCATACGTACTGCCTCCTATCTAAAAGTAAAGCTCGTCAATAATCTTTAAATAGTCAACTCTTGCTTGATAGTGAAAAGGGATCATATGCCCTTCTTTTTGAAATGTTTCCAACGGGATTGATCTACGACCACCGTGTAACATTTCTTCCCAATACGATAACAATGTTTCTCCTTTTAATAAATACGTTTCATCCCATTCAGTAAATCGAATAATAGCAAAGGTAATCCCACCATGCGCTGTAATTTGTTTCATATGTTGAAATTGGTGTTCATGAATATTTGCTAACGGAAAAATAGTTTTGTTTTTCGTTTCTTTCGCTTCAAAGTCGATATGTTTTCCCCGATAAACCCCGTTGTAATCCGTCGTAGATTTTGCTTGGAAATATGCTTCTGTAATGACGGC
>DATGRY010000017.1:0-8041 GCA_035303165.1 Pseudogracilibacillus sp. | reverse complement strand
CGCTAACACTGTCTCATCCTCACGACGTGTTTTTAATCCACAATCCGGGTTCACCCAGAACTGTTTCGGAGAAATCGTCTTTAGCGCACGGTCGATATTTTGACGTAACTCTTCCACACGCGGAATACGTGGACTATGAATATCATACACACCGAGACCGATCTCTTTCTTATACGTATTATCTTCAAACGTGGAGACGAGCTCACCGTGACTGCGCGACGTTTCAATCGAAATAACGTCTGCATCAAGCGCATCGATACATTCAAAAATATCTTCGAAGTTCGAATAGCACATGTGCGTATGAATTTGCGTCGTCGCATCCACCGTCGCAGTTGCTAAGCGGAACGCATACGCTGAAACTTCTAAATACTCTTCCCACTTCGCTTCATCGAGCGGTAGCCCCTCACGTAAAGCAGGTTCATCAACTTGAATAATATGGATTCCCGCTTCTTCGAGCACTTCGAGCTCTTTCTGCAACGCTAACGCAATTTGTTTCATAATATCGTAACGCGGTGTTTGGTCGTGAACGAAAGACCAGTTTAAAATCGTCACAGGACCTGTTAACATTCCTTTTACCGGACGATCTGTTAATGACTGGGCGTATACACTTTCTTTCACTGTCATCGGCTCATCCCAAGATACGTCTCCAAAAATAAGTGGTGGCTTTACGCAACGGGAACCGTATGACTGTACCCAACCGTATTCTGTCACACTAAATCCGTTCAGTTTTTCACCGAAATATTCAACCATGTCATTTCGTTCAAACTCGCCATGAACGAGCACATCGATATCGAGTTTTTCTTGAATTTCGATCCAACGTTTAATGTTGCGCTCGACAAAGTCTTCATACTCTTGGTCCGTAATTTCTCCGCGACGCCACTTCGCACGTGTACTACGAACTTCTGACGTCTGCGGTAAACTACCGATCGTCGTCGTCGGTAATAACGGTAAATTGAACTTTTCATCTTGTAACTCGAGACGTTTCGCAAACGGTGTATTACGAATAGCATCTTCTTCCGTTAAACCGGCAACTTCATTACGAACATGATCGTTAGAACGATACTTCTGTTTTAACTGCTCCAGCGCGTGATCAACTTCCGCAATTTCGGGCTCAATCGCCGCGCGCCCCTCGTTCAACCCTTTCGCTAACGTGACGATTTCTTGCAGTTTTTCATCAGCGAATGATAAACCACCTAAAATAACCGAGTCGATCTTGCTTTCACGTGTTTTCGATACCGGCACGTGTAGTAAGCTTGAAGACGGCTGTACGATTAATTGGTCATCTTGAACGAACTGCTTAATCGTCTCAAGTAACGTCAATTTCTCACCAAGATCCGCACGCCACACGTTACGACCGTCGACGATCCCTGCTGCTAACACTTTATCTGCCGGGAAGCCGTAGTCTTGTAGCAACGTTAATGAATCACCGTGTACGAAGTCTAACCCGATTGCACGCACCGGCAACTTGACGATTCGCTCATACGCGAACACTTTTTCGAAATACGTTTGGAAAATAATATTTAACGCTGGTGTCGCTTCTGCAAACGCCGCATATGCCTTTTCCGCTGCAGCGATCACCTCTTCTGAAACGTTCGTAGAGAAAATCGGTTCGTCAATTTGTACCCACTTCGCACCAGCAGCTTGTAACTGTTGTAAAACGTCAACGTACAATGGGATGAACTTATCGACGACGCTCGTAAACTCTTCCGCATCATATCCTTTTGATAACGCGACGAACGTAACTGGTCCTAAAATAACCGGCTTACCGTCGACACCGAGCTTATCTTTCGCTTCTTCATAGTACGTTAACGCACGATTTTCTACTAATTCTGGTTCGCGTGCATCAAGCTCCGGAACGATATAATGGTAGTTCGTATTAAACCATTTCGTCATTTCTCCAGCAACTGCATTGTCTGTTCCCCGAGCGATTGCAAAATACGTATCGACATCGACTTTCCCACCATCATAGTCATAACGTTCTGGTACAATACCAAACTGTGTCGCTACATCTAACACGTGGTCGTACAACGTAAAGTCTCCGACTGGAATAAGATCGACGCCTAATTCCTTTTGTTTACGAATATTATCTAAACGAATTGCATCCGTTTGTTCGATTAATTCAGCTTCTGTAATATCGCCACGCCAATAGGCTTCAAGCGCGCGTTTCCACTCGCGGTCTCCTCCGATTCGTGGATATCCTAAGTTTGAACTTTGAATGTTAGTCATTATCATTTCCTCCAACTTTATATTTATATTTTTAATTGGTTACTTCTATCGATTGTTGAGCGACATGATCGTGAATATATTGTACGAGCTCGACACAAATGTCGTAACGCATAAACGGTGTAATAAGATATATACCATTAAAATGCTGAAGCGCTACGTCGATTAACTCTTTACAAATAGCGATACTTTCTGCCGTCGCTCCTTCGCGATCGCCTTCAGTCGCTTTCATACGCGCTCGTACTTCATCTGTGAGCGTAATACCTGGTACTTCATTGTGTAAGAACTCTGCATTACGCGTCGATGTGAGCGGCATAATTCCTAAAAATATCGGCACTTCGATATGTTGCGTCACTTCCGCAAGTTCACCGATCCGCTCTTTACTAAAGACCGGTTGCGTTAAAATGTAATCCGCACCACTCGTAATCTTTCGCTCCATTCGTTGTACCGCTTTTTCTAAATTAGCGACATTCGGATTGAATGCAGCGGCAACGTTGAATACTGTCTTCTCTCGCAACGAGTTACCTGCAAAAGAGATCCCTTCATTCCCTTTTTTAATTAATTCAATTAATCCGAATGAATTCACATCGAATACAGACGTCGCACCTGGGAAATCACCGATCTTCGTCGGATCACCCGTAATCGCTAAAATTTCATTAATTCCTAACGTATGCAAGCCCATTAAATGCGACTGTAGCCCAATTAAATTACGGTCCCGACACGTTAAATGAACGAGTGGCGTAATGCCGTACTTCTGCAGCAATGTCGCAACGGCCACATTACTGACACGCGGTGTCGCAAGTGAATTATCTGCCAACGTAATCGCATCGACACCTACTTCTTTTAATGCACGCGCCCCCTCGATATATTCTGTCATATCTAAATGTTTCGGTGCATCTAATTCGACGATCACCGTCGTTTTTTCTTTCGCCTTTTCCGCTAACGATGTCGTCACTTTTTTCGACGTCGGCAAAACGGTCACTTTTTCTACTTCGCGTACGTGTTTTTCCGTAAGCGGTTTAACACCTTTAACTCCTTTCGCCAACGCACGAATATGTTCCGGTGAAGTACCACAACAACCACCGATGAGACGCACTCCTTGATCGCGAAACTCACGCGCACTCGTTTCAAAATATGCCGGCTCCGCCTCGTAAAATAGCACTCCATCACGATAAGCTGGTAAACTCGCATTCGGATACGCCGCTAAAAACGCTCGGTCTAATAGTGGTACCGTCTCTAGCGATGTCACCATTTGTGCTGGTCCGAGTCGGCAATTGACTCCGACGATATCCGCCCCTAAATCCTCGAGCAATTTTAACCCGTTGGCTAACGTATACCCATTCTCTAATACACCTGGCTCATGCATCGACACGTTCGTCACAATTGGCAAATCCGTTTCCTCTCGAGCGATCTTCAATACAGACGTTAATTCTTCCAAACTGTAATACGTCTCCAAAATGAGTCCGTCGACGCCGGCGTCTAATAAGTGCGTCAGTTGTTCACGAAAACTTTGTTCTATTTCTTGTGTGGTTACACGTAGCAGTTTTCCCCCGTGAATTCCGCCGATATTACCTAACACATACGCCTCTCCAGCGCTTGCTTTTTGCGCAATTTCAACCGCACGTCGGTTAATATCGCCAACACGATCTTCTAACCCGTAGCGAGATAGTTTGATGAAGTTGGCTCCATACGTATTCGTCTGGATCACATCCGCTCCGGCGTGAATGTAAGCTTCATGAATATGTTGAATTTGTTCAGGGTGCGTTAAGTTTAACTCTTCAAAACTGCGGTCGACACCGTGCGAGTATAAAATCGTTCCCATCGCACCGTCGGCAATTAAAATGTTTTCTCGTAAATCTGTTAATAAGCTCAATCTTTCACCCCCACTAAACTAGCAACTTTTTGTAACGCCTGTTCCATATCGGCGACGATATCTTCCTCATGCTCGACTCCGACAGAAGCTCGTAATAAGCGATTCGATAAACCGTACGCCTTTCGCGTTTCCTCCGGAATATCCATATGCGTCTGCGTCACCGGATATGTGAGAAAGCTTTCGACACCGCCTAAACTTTCCGCAAAGGAGAAAAGCTTTAACGACTGTAAAAATGGCTCGACTAACTTTTCATCGACGACTTCAAAACTGAGCATTCCACCGCGCCCCGGATAATAGACATTCGTAATGAGTGGATGATCTTGTAAATAAGTAGCGAGAAATTTCGCATTATACTCATGCTGCCTCATCCGTAACGCTAACGTTTTCAAGCCACGAATGAGAAGCCAACTATCAAAAGGCGCTAACACCGCCCCAATCGAGTTATGCAAAAAGCGTAACTGCTCGTTAATTTCTTCTCCTTTCGCAACGACAAGACCCGCTAACACATCGTTATGTCCAGCTAAATATTTCGTCGCACTATGAATGACGATATCGGCACCTAGCTCGATCGGTCGCTGAATGTACGGTGTATAGAGCGTATTATCAACGATGTGAAGCAAATTGTTCCGTTTCGTAATTTCGGATATTTCCGCTAAATCTACTGTTTGCATTAATGGATTCGTCGGTGTTTCGATAAATACTGCTTGCGTATTCGGTTCAATAAGCTGTTCAAGATCAGCTACGTTATCCCCATCCCAATACGTAAACGAAAAACCGTATTTCTCTTCAAACACTTCAAATAGACGATAATTGCCGCCGTAAATATCTCGTGATGAAATAAAATGTGATCCTTTTTCAAATAGTGCAAATACGAGTTGAACAGCCGCCATCCCTGATGACGTCGCAAACGCCTCATTCCCACTTTCTAATTTCGCTACCGCCTCTTCTAATACTGTCCGTGTCGGATTGCCCGTACGAATGTAGTCATATCCATCTTGAAGCCCTAGTTCTGTATGATGAAAAGCAGTAGAAAAATAGAGTGGCGTACTAACTGCTCGGTGCGCTTCATCCGTCCTGTTTCCAATCTGTACTAAAAGTGTTTCCGTTCGACATCGTTCCGTCATGACATTGAACCCCTTTCTATGGAAAATAAAAAGGCATCTAGCATTTCCCTCATAAAAGTCTCTGAGAGTAATGTAGATGCCTTTAGTTGTCTAATCGGCATAAAATGTTATTCGTTCGTATTCATTTAAATGATTTAGTCACATTTCGCTTATATCACTATTTTACATTCGTTGTCGCTTCCGTGAAGCGTTTCTTTTCTGTCGTATCGATTTGCGTAATTTTTCCGTTATGAATCGTAAGGACGACAGAACCAAATTCAATATTTTTTATCACATCTTGCAAGTAATGTAACCGAACGCGATCAAGTTTGCTCACCTTTCTCATCTCCCCTTTCACACTTCGTGCAAAGTACGAGTTTTCCCCGTAAAGCCACAATATCACCAAGGAGAGTTCGCACATTTGGTAGACCAATACGTGCCATATAAAAACCCTCTCCTTACCGAGTAAGAAGAGGGTACACATTTCATTTGTCATCACTCTTCTTATCTCTCAAGACTTGTTAGCTTGCTGGAATTGGCACAGTACTTTTAAAAGTCTGTTGCCGAGGTTTCGTCGGGCCAGTCCCTCCACCTCTCTCGATAAGAAATTGTCTCATATCAAATTGTAACTAATACTTTATATGAAAATTTTTCATCTGTCAACATATTTCATCCGTTTTTTAAAAACTGCATAGTAACCTCGATATCCATATACTCTTCTATCTTCATTTTAACTGCAGTTTTTAATAGAACCGATTCGGAAAAAATGCTGTTAGCGAGGGCCCATAATGCGCGCGGAACCCTACACGTAGAAAAATGGCTTTTCCTATATGTTCTCGTAAAGAACGTAATATGCATACGTTACATTCTATGCACCGTTTTCCCGACATATTCATTCATCAATGTGCGGGGAAAAAGATCATTTGTAAGACGAAAACGATACCGAAAAAGTAGACGATCGGGTGTACTTCTTTTCCTTTCCCACTAATTAACTTAATAAGTGGATACGTAATGAATCCAACAGCAATTCCTGTTGCGATGCTTGAAGTAAGTGGCATCATAAGCGCGACAAAAAATGTCGGAAACGCCTCGTCAAACTTTTTCCAATCGATGTTTGCGAGTCCACCTAACATGAAGCTACCGACGATAATTAACACGGGTGCTGTAATCGCTCCTAATGAAGCGATAGCTGCAACGAGCGGGAAAAAGAAAAGTGATATGATGAATAAAATTGCGACGACGACCGTCGTTAATCCACTTCGTCCACCAGCAGCAACACCTGATGACGATTCGATGTAGGCACTTGAAGGTGTTGAACCGAACATCGCGCCAGCTGTTGTCGCAACCGCATCAGCTGTTAATGCAGCACGAACACGTGGGAATTTCCCATTTTTCATTAAACCAGCTTGTTCTGCCACTCCAATCATCGTTCCTGTCGTATCGAAAATAGTGACGAGTAAATACGCGAGAACGACTGTATACAGTCCGTGCGTAAAGACTCCACCGATATCTAAATCGAAAAAGACAGGCATTGGTGGTGCGGAAGCGATGCCGTCGACCTGCAACATACCAGCAATATATCCGACAATCGCGGTAATAAACATACCGATAAAGATCGCGCCTTTTACGCCACGTGCGACTAAAATTAACGTTATAACGAGACCGAAAATGGCTAGTAACGTGTGCGGATCAGTTACATCGCCGAATGAAACGAGCGTTTCTTCATTGTAGACGACGAGACCGGACATTTTTAAGCCTAGAAACGCAATAAACAACCCGATTCCCGCCGTAATTCCGTACTTTAATGACGGAGGAATCGACTCAATAATTAATTCACGAAACTTCGTAAACGTTAATAGTAAAAAAATAATACCGGCTAAAAAAACCGCACCGAATACTGCTTGATACGAGACGCCATGTGTCGCAACGATACTAACAAAATAAGCGTTCATTCCCATGCCTGGTGCAATCGCAATTGGGTAGTTAGCCCAAAGTGCCATGAGCAACGTTCCTACCACTGCTGAAATGACAGTTGCCATAAACACTTGTTCGAACGGGACACCTGCAGCCGATAAAATCGCTGGATTGACGACGATGATATATGCCATCGTTAAAAATGTCGTCATACCGGCAACAATTTCCGTGCGGACGTTCGTTCCGAGTTCTTTCAGTTTAAAAAAGTTTTCCATTTGTAAACTCCTTTTTCGAATGTCCATATTATATGTACATCGTTATTATGTGCAATAAATACATGAATATAATATAGGGAGATGCACATATATGCAATGAAAATGTCGTCAATATTTTATACGAATCTCTATGCATGACCCGTAGCAACACTTCCGAGCAAAAATTTTACATATACAGTTTATAGATGATGATGATTATTAGATAATAATTGAATTAATGTGGGGGATTGCATGACGGTTCATCCATTTACTGCACAAAAAACGGATGGCGTAACAATTTCGCTAGCGGGACTATAAAGGGAAAGTGTTATTCATTGTAAAGACGGCAAGCAAGTGTCAATATACTTTCCAAATTTTAACGAATATAGCATCGACTGAGAAATTTGAAACACCGAAGCAGTTTTCGACAATACTGTTGAACATCGACCACGAAATTTGAAACAGGAATGCAGTTTTTACCGATTCTGTTGTGATCGAGCATGGATTTTGAAACAGGAAAGCGTTTTTCCCCGATTCGGTTGTGATCGAGCGCGGATTTTGAAACAGGAACGCGGTTTTTCTCGATTCTGTAGTGATCGAGCGCGGGGTTTGAAACAGGATTGCGGTTTTTCTCGATTCTGTTGTGATCGAGCGCGGGGTTTGAAACAGGACAG
>DATGRY010000016.1:0-7120 GCA_035303165.1 Pseudogracilibacillus sp. | reverse complement strand
TGCGTATGCCATTGTTTACATGGGCTACATTCATTACAAGTATTTTAATTTTGTTTGCATTTCCACCTTTAACGATCAACTTATTCTTACTTATGTTTGATCGTATGTTTAACACTGCATTTTTTGATGTAGCTTTAGGTGGAAATACGATAATTTACCAACATTTATTCTGGATTTTTGGTCACCCTGAAGTTTATATTTTAATTTTGCCGTTATTCGGGGTGTTCAGTGAAGTATTTGCAACGTTCTCTAGAAAGAGACTATTCGGATACACAGCTATGGTTTTCGCTACTATGTTAATTGCATTCTTAGGCTTTATGGTTTGGGCACACCACATGTTTACTGTTGGTTTAGGTCCAGTTGCAAACTCTATTTTCGCCGTAGGTACAATGGCAATCGCAGTACCGACGGGAATTAAAATTTTCAACTGGCTCTTTACGATGTGGGGCGGTCAAGTAACAATTAACTCCGCAATGTTATGGTCCATAGGGTTTATTCCATCATTTACAATCGGTGGAATGACAGGTGTAATGCTCGGTTCATCCGTTGCTGACTACCAGTACCATGACACATATTTCGTAGTTGGTCACTTCCACTACGTTATTGTCGGTGGAACGATATTTGGTATATTTGCAGCACTTCATTACTGGTGGCCAAAGATGTTTGGTCGTGTTTTAAACGAAACATTAGGTAAAATTACGTTCTGGTTTTTCTTTATCGGATTCCACTTAACGTTCTTTATCCAACACTTCCTCGGTCTCATGGGAATGCCACGTCGTTACTGGGTGTTCTTACACGACCAAGGATTAGAACTAGGAAACTTAATTAGTACTATTGGTGCGATTTTAATGGGTGTTGGATCCGCTGTTTTCATCTACAACATTGTCTATAGTGCGATTAAAGGTGAACAGGCAGAAGCAGATCCATGGGATGGCCGTACGTTAGAATGGTCAGTTTCCTCCCCTCCACCATACTATAACTTCGAACAGTTACCGTTAGTACGTGGACTAGATCCATTATGGATCGAAAAAATGGAGGGTGACGGAACAATCCCACCGGGTGAACCACTCGATGATGTTCATATGCCAAAAGGCTCTATTTTACCATTCTTAATGGGCTTAGGATTTTTCGTAGCTGGATTAGGGTTCATTTACCAAGTTGATAATAACTTGTGGTATATCGCACTCTATGGTGGAATGGCATTTTCTATCGGATGTATGATCGTACGTTCGGTCAAGGATGACTATGGCTACTACATCCCTAAAGAAGAGCTTGAAAAGGCATTAGAAGGGGAGGCTAAGTAAAACGATGAGTCACGATCATAGCAATTTATTTCCAGAAGTTATGCCAGCAGAACCTGAAAAAGCTACTCTAGAGGGTAAGAATAAGTTTTTCGGCTTATGGTTCTTCTTAGGTGGAGAAACAGTTTTATTCGGTAGTTTATTCGGGACTTACCTAGCGTTGAAAAACTCAACTGCTGGGGGTCCCTCCTCAGATGAAATTTTTGGATTAGGCCTCGTCTTCTTAATGACAATGTTATTATTAACGAGCTCATTGACGAGCGTTTATGCGATGTATCATATGCGTAACAATGACTATAAAAAAATGGTTCTTTGGCTCGGAATTACAGGATTACTCGGAATTGGATTCTTAGCTTGTGAAGTGTATGAGTTTGCTCATTACATTACAGAATATGGCTTTAGCTTCCAATCTTCGGCATTCGGTTCGGCGTTCTTTGCGCTCGTCGGATTCCACGGAGGCCACGTCTTATTCGGTGTATGCTGGCTCATTACATTGCTTATCCGAAACGCGAAAAGAGGTTTAAACCTTTACAACGCACCAAAATTCAATACGTTCAGTTTATACTGGCACTTCATCGACGTTGTATGGGTATTTATCTTTACAGTAGTATACTTAATGGGAAAGGTAGGTTAAGCGATGACGAACGAAACGAATACGAACTTATCACGAGCGGAAGAATTTAAGCGAACAAAAAGTAAAGAAGAAATGCAACGGCAATTAATTTCATTTGGACTAATGATAGTTCTTACAGTTGTTGCCTTTGCAATTGTTGCTACAGATGCAGTCGATCGAGTGTATGTGTTACCAATTTTATTCGTTTTGGCCATTGTCCAAGCAGGATTCCAATTCTATTACTTTATGCATTTAAAAGACAAGGGTCACGCAATGCCTGCCACATTAATTTACGGTGGTGTGTGGGCGGCGTTTTTAACACTCGCAGGACTCATTGTCATCTCTTGGTGGTAAAAAACTGGAGGATAATCCCTCCAGTTTTTCTTTTTACAAAGAGTTCGTGAATTGTCACATCTTCATTCGTACAAAAGACGAAAAGTACGTTATAATAATATGTTGAAGGATCTTTAGTAAAGAGGTGTTCACCAATGTGGTTAGACATACAAATATTCGGTTTTCGTGCTTTATGGAGTCCATATTTTATGACGTTCGTGTTAATACTCGCCGTCATTTATTTTATTTTTACTGGTCCGAAACGTTCCGTATTCGGTGATAAGTTGAGTAAACCAACGTGGAAGCAAAATGCCTTTTTGTATATTGGACTATTGATGTTATATGTAGCAAAAGGTTCACCAATTGACTTACTTTCTCATATTATGATGAGTGCACATATGGTACAAATGGTCATTTTATATTTCATTGTACCAATCTTTCTTATTCGTGGAATACCAGAGTGGATGTTGGAACGATTCATTAACGTACCAGTCATAAAACAAATTGTAACGTTCTTTACAATCCCTTTAATCGCCTTAGCGTTATTTAATAGCTTTTTTGCATTATATCATTTACCAGACATATTCGATTTCTCAAAATCGTCTCAAGTTGCTCATATTACTATAACAATTGTGTTATTTATATTTGCCCTGTTTATGTGGTGGCCAATTGTAACCCCGTTAAAAGAACATAATCGTTTAAATCCGTTATTAAAAATGGGTTTCTTAATCGGTAGTATTTTAATGGTATCTATCGCTTGTGCTTTAATGATTTTTGCATCTAAGCCACTCTATGAAGCATATAGTGCAACAGGGGCATGGATACAGGCGATGAGTTTATGTGTTCCCGCGGAGGTATTAATGGGGTTATCGGATACATTATCCGGACCTTCGATGTTTTCTCCGCTTACTATACAAGAAGACCAACAGCTTGGCGGTATTTTAATGATGTTTTTACAACAAATAATATACGGATTCGTTATTGCTTGGATTTTTTTCGGGTGGTTTTCAAAAAAGAATATGGAAATCGATCCATTACCAGATTCATTACCGTATTCAAACAATGTAACGAAACGATAAGGAGAACGAGAATACGATGCAATTTTTACCGTTTATTAGTACGTTGTTAATTATTGTAAGTGCAATATTAGTTGCAATCGGGTGGGTACTCATCGTAAAAGGTAAGAAAGAACAGCATAAAAAAGTAATGGTTGCTGCGGCATTAAGTGCATTAGCATTTTTAATTATTTACGTATCCCGAACAGCCATCGTCGGAAATACGAGCTTCGGTGGTCCCGACCATATAAAAATTTATTACACGATCTTCTTAATTTTTCACATTATTTTATCGACAACAGGTGCCATATTTGGGATTGTCACGTTACGACTTGCCTTTAAGGGGAATTTTACACGCCATAAAAAGCTCGGTCCGGTTACGAGCATCATATGGTTTTTCACGGCACTTACAGGTGTTGCTGTTTACTTATTGTTGTATGTTTTTTATAAAGGCGGCGAAACGACGAGTATGATTAAAGCAATATTAGGATTCTAATAAAAAAAGTGAGGAATATCGCGATATTCCTCACTTTTATTCATACAAATTTTGACACGTTCAGTAAACTTGTTTACGTATACTTGTACATACGGTCCAAACTATTCACTAATTAAATGTTCTAAATCGTTATTTGCTTCAGTTAATATTTTCTGTGCTCGTTCGATCAAGTTTTTCGGGAAGTTTTCATCTTCGCCATATTCAACACCATGTGGATAGTAATGCTTTCCTAATAATGGTGTTTTTAATTTAATTACTGCATGACGGGAATCGACGTTCCCTTCGATCGCCTCACCTTGCACGCGAATGTAGTATGTAACGTTTTTTTCTTGGGAGTTAATTTTATAATCATACGTCACACGTTCATAATCCCAACTTTCCCCAAGAATAAACGCGTGTTCGCCCATGACGCGGTTTAATGTGACGATATCGATTACTTTGTTATCTATACCCGTGTTTTCTAATTTCATAATTTCCACCTCTTATTTAGTCTCATTACGTTTATCATAGTAAAAAATATACGAAGTTGCAATAAATATATGTAAGTTCACATTACTGAAACATTCTCTACGTCGGCTTATCGAAAAGTTAGGAGAGAAGGTGTTACGATGAATCGTTCGCTTTATTATTTATTCACGTTCATCATTTTGTTTTGTATCGGACTATTTATATTTGTTCAAAGTGATTTTTTCCAATCGAACATTTCGAACATTACGCAAGTAGAAGAACAGGTTCCGGATTTACCCCATGTCGAATCAGAACAAATTAAAAAAGCAGCCGATCAAATTTTATCCGGTACTTTATACAATTATGCTAATGCTTCTACGGATACGCTACTTGCTGACTTTGGCGAACCAAGTCGAAAAGATATGACACCATATGGATATAAGTGGTGGATTTATACAGATAATGAGTCATATTATATTCAATTCGGCGTAGAAAAAAATAAAGTAGAGACGATCTTTGCAACAGGAGAAGATATTGAAATCGATCCGTTTGAGATTGGTATGAGCTATGAACAAATGAGTGATACGATACAATTAAAACAAAAAGTGACGTTTCAAGACGGATTATCGTTTTATTCGTTTTTATTAAACGATGAAGAGTTACAAATGACGCCGCTCATTCAACTGTCAGACGATTTATTTTTACAACTATATTTTGATACTTTTACATCGTCGCTATCTGCAATCCGGCTTGCATCTGGTGAAACACTCGTTAATCAACGATTTTATGAAATGGAATATCGTGGTAAATTGCCAGATGAAAATGAGTTGTCTGATGAGGATTGGGCGGAAATAGAACGTGGAATCGAGCAACAAATTCTCGATTTAACGAATATATATCGACGCCGTCATGACGTTCAAACAGTAAAGTTCGATGAAGCAGTTGCGTCTGTTGCAAAAAAACATAGTAAAGAAATGCACGAAGAAAATTACTTTTCCCACACGAGTCATGATGGTCGTGGCCTTAAAGAAAGACTTGATGAAAATGATATTTATTATTTTGCCGCAGGTGAAAATATTGCTGCACAATATACGGATGCTCCACAAGTCGTTGAGGGGTGGCTAAATAGTGATGGTCACCGTGAGACACTTCTTGAAAAAGATTATACGCACTTAGGTGTCGGTGTTTATCGTTTATATTATACGCAAAACTTTATAACGAAACATCATTAAACGAGTGATATGTGTGACGTAATTTAGATCAATTTTTTAAAAAAACTGATCATGTTATCGTCGTTTACTTATACAAATAATAAGAATAAAATTTCTTAAAAAAGAACAATTCATGTGTCATCTAAAGTTCACATAAATGATAAACCGTGCTACAATAAGTTTATGGAGGTGTCCCGATTGTTAGCAACATCTGAGCATATTGAAATATTAGATAAAGTTGATGATGTAATAAAAATGATCGTTCAATCTGATTTGATGGTCGCATATGTAGAGGCTAGTCATAAGCTAGAAAAAGATGAAGAAGCACAACGATTAATTCATCAGTTTAACGATGCGAAAGAATTGTATGAAGATGTCGAACGTTTCGGACGGTACCATCCGGACTATACTGAAATTATGCGAAAGGTACGTGCGACGAAGCGAAAGATGGACTTAAACGAAACAGTCGCAACGTTTAAAAAAGCCGAACGGGATATCCAAGCTTTTCTCGATGAAATAAGTGAAATGATCGCACATAGTGTAAGTGATAAAATTATCGTTCCGAAAGACGGTTTATTATCTGATAGTGTTTGTGCGACAGGTGGCTGTGGTAGTGGAGGTTCATGCAATTGCCAAGTGTCGTAATATAGAGAAAATATGTGTAAGCAGGGTGAATATAACATTTATGAAAATTGTAGAGCGTCAAGGATTGTTCGTTTGGTTTCAACATCGTCGCAACATTACACAAATTAAAAAGTACGGTCACGTCATTTATGTTTCTCGTAAAATGCGCTACGCACTTGTTTACGTAAATCGTGATGAAGTCGATGAGAAAGAGACGCAGTTGAAAAACTTACCATTTATTTCAAAAACAGAGAGGTCATATAAACCTTATATTAAAACGAGTTTTGAAAATGCGTTACCAGACCAAGCTAAAATGTACGATTATAAGATTGATACGTAACCTTTGTGACTCACAAAGGTTTTTATATTGCAAAAAATAGCATAAAATAATCAGAATCAATTGAATAAACCGCTATTCTTCTCTACAATAAAGTATATCGTACAATCTGAGGTGCATGATGAGAGTAATCGCAGGGAAATATAAAGGTCGCAAGTTGAAGCAAGTTCCGGGCACAACGACACGACCGACGACAGACAAAATAAAGGAAGCTGTATTTCATAAAATGGGTCCGTACTTTCAAGGTGGGATATGTTTAGACCTTTTTGCAGGAAGTGGGTCGTTGGCGATCGAGGCGCTTAGTAGAGGAATGAATGAAGCAATTTGTATCGATCAATCGAAAACTGCTATTCGAATTATCCGGGAAAACATATCCGCACTACAACTTGAAAAAGAATGTTACATATATCGAAATGATGCATTAAGAGCGTTGAAAATTTTACATCGCAAACAGCAAACGTTCGATCTAATTTGTATCGATCCACCGTACGATTCGCCCTTTTATGACCGGATTATTACATATATTATTGAAAACAAGATGATAAATGATCGTGGATATATGTATGTAGAATATGCTACTGAAAAACAACGGATACCTAGATTCAATACGTTCGATATTGTGTTTGAACGAACGTATAGCTCGACGACTTCGGTCCTCGTTTTAAAAAATATTACGTAACGAATATGAACAGAAACGTCTTAG
>DATGRY010000015.1:0-14118 GCA_035303165.1 Pseudogracilibacillus sp. | reverse complement strand
ATTTTTTTATTTGCATTAAAAATTTCAATCACAGTTTTAAAATTGATATTGTGACGAATAAATGAGAAAATACGTGTATAATAAGGAACTTTCATTTACATGTATATTCACACTCAGTTTTTAAGTTTTCACTTATCATTTTCATGTAGTTTTATCGAATTAAATAAACTTCATATATATTTAAGGGTGAACGATGATGGATGAATTTTCGTTTATTGAAACGATTAAACAATCTACCTATAAACAATCAACGTTAATAAAAGGTATCGGTGATGATGGTGCTGTGTTTCGTAATCGTTCATCCGATATCGTAACGTGTGTAGATACATTTGTTGAATCTGTCCATTTTTCGAGCAAAACGATGTCGTTTTTTCACGTTGGCTATAAATGCCTTGCGGTAAACATTAGCGACTTATGTGCGATGGGTGCGACACCTACGTTTTATTTAGTATCCATCGTTATTCCAAAGTCGGTTACGAATGAAGAGTTAACCGAACTATATGACGGTTTGCATACAATTGCGAGTAATTTTCGGATGGATTTAATCGGTGGGGATACAGTCTCTGGGGAGCAACTTATAATTACAGTAACTGCGATCGGATACGTACCTGCTCCATATGCTCGTTACCGAAGTGATGCTAAAGTTGGTGATTATATTTTCGTAACGGGTACCCTGGGTGATGCGCAAGCAGGGCTTGAGATTTTGCTGCATAACCTAGATGTTGATCATAAAGAATATTTTGTGACTAGACATCGTATGCCAAAAATAAATGTTGATTTTATAAAAAACTTACGCACGATCAAACGAATGGTGCTAAATGACATTAGTGATGGGCTCGCAAATGAGTTAAATGAAATAGCGGAAAGTTCCTGTAAAACATTACTCATTGAAGATGCAAAAGTTCCTTTGCATCGTTATATTAAACAGTTTCCGAAAGAAAAATACGAGGAATGGAAATATTACGCAGGTGAGGACTTCGAGCTAGTAGGGACTGTTGCAAAAAAGGATTGGGACACTGTCGTTCAATGCGCAGAAGAACATGATATAACTGTGACAAAAATAGGGGAAGTAATCGATGATCCTCGAGAGCATGGTTCAGTTTTTATGCGAAAAAATAACGAATTAATTCGTTTAGATAAAAAGGGTTATCGTCATCAAATTGGTAAGTAACTATATAAAAACTCATTTTTGATATTCGGTACAATAAAGTTGGTGAATGAATGGAAACGTATGAACGATTGACAACTTCAGAGGAAGAAACGAAAGCGCTCGGATACTTTCTTGGAGAACGATTAAAAAAAGGAGATGTCATCACGTTAGACGGTGACTTAGGTGTAGGGAAAACGACGTTTACGAAAGGGATCGCTTCAGGCCTACAAATTAAACGAGCGATTACGAGTCCGACGTTTACGATCGTAAAAGAATACGCTGGGACACTTCCTTTATATCATATGGATGCATACCGCTTAGAACATTCGGATGAAGATATCGGGTTTGATGAATATTTTTTTGGTGAAGGGATCTCTGTTGTCGAATGGTCAACGTTTATCGAAGATTTTTTACCGGAAGAACGACTTCAAATAATAATTGAACGAATAGACGATGATACACGTAAGTTTACATTTAAAACTTCAACAAAAAGATTTATCGAAGTAATTTGCGAGTTAAAGAAATGGGACGGGATGTAGAGGAGATGACAATGAACAAATTAGCCATCGATACGTCTACAGATATATTGTCTGTTGCTATAATGAAAGAAAATAACGTTGTTGCGGAAACGATGACGATAGTAAAAAAAGATCATTCATCCAAACTTATGCCGACAGTAGTACAGTTAATGGATGAAGTACAGCTGACACCTGAACAAGTGCAAAAAGTAATTGTCGGCAATGGTCCAGGGTCTTATACGGGAACGAGAATCGGTGTTACGATGGCCAAAACGTTCGCCTGGTCACTAAATATCCCGATTTATACGGAATCATCTTTGCGCAATTTAGCTAAAAATGTTTGTACAGAGGACGTCTTAATATGCCCCTTTTTTGATGCTCGGCGTCAAAATGTGTTTGCCGGATTGTACGAGAGGCGTTCCGGTACATTAGAAACTGTACAGGAAGATCGCCATCTAGCGCTTGATTTGCTTCTAAGGGAGTTAAATGAGCAACATAAACACGTCATTTTTTTAAGTCCACATATCATCGAAAGTGTTCGGGCATCAATTGAGCACTCGCTAGGTAATAAAGCACAGTTTGTTGAACCAGTTTTTCATAACCCGCGTGCATCACACATGCTTTATGTCGACCGTGAAAAAGAACCGTCTCCTGTCCATCTCGTAGCACCTAACTATATTCGACTTACAGAAGCTGAGGCGAATTTGCTACAAAAGAAAAAGGATGAATAGATGGATGGAAAACTACGTAATTCGAAAAATGACGCCTATAGATATTGATGACGTGTTGTATATTGATTTACAATCATTTTCGCATCCGTGGACTCGCGAGGTTTTTGAACAGGAATTAATTCACAACAATTATGCACATTACTACGTGTTGGAAAGCGAAAAAGACACGATCGGTTATGTCGGCATGTGGATCGTTGAAGATGATGCACAAATTACGAACATTGCAGTCCTACCATCTTATCGAGGACGGAGGTTCGGTGAAAAATTATTCAGTTTTGCCATGCAACATGCACTTCAACAAGGGGCAAAACGGTTATCATTAGAGGTGCGGGTATCAAATAAAATTGCGCAAAATTTATATAAAAAATTTGGGCTCGTTCCAGGTGGAATACGGAAAAACTATTATACGGACAATGACGAAGATGCATTAGTAATGTGGGTGAATTTATGTTAAATAAAAATGAAATTATTTTAGCAATTGAGACGAGTTGTGATGAAACAGCAGTGGCAATCGTTCAAGGTGGAACGAAACTGCTGGCAAATGTTGTCGCTTCACAAATTGATGATCATAAACAGTTCGGTGGGGTCGTTCCCGAGATAGCTTCACGTAAACATGTCGAACAGATGACGGTCGTTTTAGAAGAAGCATTTCAGCAAGCTAATGTATCGTGGGATAATATTGATGCAATTGCTGTTACGGAGGGTCCAGGTTTAATCGGTGCACTTCTTGTCGGTATTCAAACGGCGAAATCGCTCGCTTTTGCAAAAGGAAAGCCATTAATTGGAGTCCATCATATTGCAGGGCACATTTATGCGAATCGTTTGCAGCAAGAGTTTCAATTTCCCTTACTTGCGCTCATCGTCTCCGGTGGGCATACAGAGCTCGTTTACATGAAAGAACACGGTTCATATGAGTTAATCGGCGAAACGTTAGATGATGCTGCTGGAGAAGCATTTGATAAGGTGGCACGTGCGCTTGATTTACCGTATCCGGGTGGGCCGGAGATTGATCGATTAGCGACGGTCGGAGAAGAGTCGATTGAATTCCCACGTGCTTGGCTTGAGCAAGATTCGTTTGATTTCAGTTTTAGTGGTTTAAAATCAGCAGTTATTAACTATGTGCATAACGAAACGCAGCGTGGGAACGAGTGGAAAAGGGAAGATGTGGCGGCAAGTTTCCAAGCGAGTGTCGTAGACGTATTAGTAGAAAAAACGTATCGGGCGGCGGAAAAGTGTGATGTGCAACAAGTAATCGTCGCTGGCGGTGTCGCTGCTAATAACGGTTTACGGTCAGCACTTGATGAAAAATTTAAAGATAGTCGATTTACAGTATGTATTCCGCCAATTTCTCTTTGTACGGATAATGCAGCGATGATCGGAGCAGCGGCTAGTATTTTATACCATCGTAGGCAGTTTGCTCCGTGGGATTTAAATGGGAAACCTTCGTTGTCGCTGCCGTAATTCGTCATAGATAGTATGTCATCGTGCAGGACAGTTGTAAGAACAGTTCATTTCATGCTACATTTTTTCTTCGCATATAGTAAAATAGTAAAGTAGCTTTTTTCAATTAGGGACGATGCTACGTGGTGGGATTATAAAGTATAGTAAAATCTCATAGCACGTTAGAAAAATTCCCGAGAAATTTGGTGGTTTATATATGGGTAAAAAACAATCACATTATATACAGCTCGATTTAATTATTTTGTTGTTTGCGTTAATCGCAATAAGTGTATTAGCTATTTTTAATGCGCAGCAGTTAGGACAATACGATCAAAACTTTGCGATTAAACAGGTTATTTATTATGCAATCGGAATCGGCATGCTCATTGCCATTCAATTTATCGACTTAGAGCAATTGTATAAATCGAGTCTTTATTTATATATTTTCGGTGTATTACTCGTCATTATTTTACATTTTAGTCCACATTCGATTGCTAGACCGGTAAACAATGCGAAAAGTTGGTTTAACGAGATTCCGTTCATAACGATTCAACCGTCAGAAATTACAAAAATCGTCTTTATTTTTTTTATTGCGGCATTAATCGTGAAACACCGTGAGAAGTTTGCAGAAAATACGTTAAATAGTGATTTGTGGCTAATTGGGAAAATTATGATTGCAACAGTTATTCCCGTCATCTTTATTTTAAAGCAACCAGACCTTGGAACGTCACTCGTTTTTTTCTTTATTGCAGGTGTTTTAATTATTTTATCTGGAATTGATTGGAAGTTATTGATCATTTTAATTGTCGGTGGGATTGCTTCTGTCGTATTAGCTGTATTGTTTATCGTTAATTTTCCTGACTTATCACAAACTGTATTAGGAATAAAAAAATATCAAGTAGATCGTGTGATGACGTGGTTCGACCCGACGCAACAAGTGTCCGACGATAGGTACCATATTGATTTATCGTTACTTACGATCGGATCTGGACAGTTAACTGGAAAAGGAATGAAAAACGCAGAAGTACCGTTACCGGAGGCGCATACGGACTTTATTTTTTCGATAATTGGTGAAAGTTTCGGCTTTATCGGGGCGTCACTCGTCGTCTTTTTGTTCTTTTTACTCATTTATCGGCTCGTCACCCTCGGGATGAAAGTGCTTGAATTTAGTCCATTTGGATCGTATATATGTTTTGGCTTTATGGCACTCATTTTAATTCATACGTTCCAAAATATCGGGATGACGATCGGTCTTATGCCGATTACAGGAATTCCACTATTATTTATAAGTTACGGCGGAAGTACGACGTTATCGACGATGATCGGCTTTGCTGTCGTTTACCGCATTGCCGTTGAACATTCGCGACAACAAGACTTTTTGTTTAATTAATTAGCTTTTGATGCGTATCTCTAAAAGTACAAAACTGTATATAAAAGCCTTATTTCCCATATACAAAACAAATTTTTTTGCTGTTTGTATATGATGAAATAAGGCATTTTTTTATTCTTCCACGAGTAATTCCCACGTTTCAAATAATTCATTTATGTCCGTCTTTATTGCTTCTGTTTCTTCCGTTAATGCAAGAAGTTTTACATGATCTTGTAATATGTCAGGATGGACCATCTCTTCTTCTTTTGTTGCAAGAAGTTGTTCTAACTCATCAATTTTCTGTTCAATCCGCTCGATTTCTCGTTTTCGTTTCCGTTTTTCGCGAGCACGACGTTTTTGTTCTTCATACGTGAGAGCTCGTTTTTGTTCTTTCTCCTTTTTAACTGGTGACTCATCGCTGTGCTTTTTTTCCTCTGCTTCTAACCGTTTAATTTCTTCTGCTTCTAGCTTTTTTTCGATGTAATAATCATAATCACCTAAATAAATATTGACACCGTTTGGATGGAGTTCGTACACGTAATCCGTAATTTTATTAATGAAGTACCGGTCGTGTGAAACGAACAAAATCGTACCGGGAAATTGTTCAAGTGCATCCTCGAGAACTTCTTTACTATCGAGGTCCAAATGGTTCGTCGGCTCATCCAGAATGAGAAAGTTTGCCCGTTTTAGCATTAATTTTGCAAGCGCCACACGGGCTTTTTCACCACCACTTAAATAGTGGATATGTTTTTCCACTTCTGTATCTGTGAAAAGAAAATTACCGAGCACGGTACGAATTTCTTGTTCCGTTTTTTCAGGGAATGCATCCCATACTTCCTCTAAAATTGTTTTTGTTTCGTCTAACGTCTCTTGTTCTTGTGCGTAATAGCCAATTTGTACGTTCGAACCAAGTGTGATGCGATCAGCTCCGTCTACGATTGCTTTTAATAACGTCGTTTTCCCGATGCCGTTTGGTCCGATTAAAGCTGCGCGTTCACCACGTCGTAACGTGAAAGAAACATGTTGAATTGTCGGCTTTGCTTCTCCACTATATGTGAACGAAAAGTCATCGACATGAATGACGTCGTTTCCACTCGTTTTTGCAACATCGAATAAAAAATGGGCACTTTTTTCATCGAATATCGGGCGATCGATACGTGTTACTTTTTCAAGTTGTCTCCGTCTACTTTGCGCACGTTTAGACGTAGAAGCTCGGGCGATGTTTCGCACAATAAATTGTTCGGCTTCTTTTATTTCTTTTTGTTGTTGCTCATACTGTTTTACATCGCGTTCGTAATTTATTTCTTTTTGGATTAAGTAATCAGAATACGTTCCGTGATATTCGTACAGTTTTTGTTGGCGCACTTCGTAGACGATCGAGACGACTTTATCCAAAAAGTATCGGTCGTGTGAGACGATGACGATTGCACCCTCATAGTTTACGAGATAGCTTTCTAGCCACATTAACGTTTCAATATCTAAATGGTTCGTCGGCTCATCTAATAGTAAAAGGTCTGGTTTTTGGAGTAGCAATTTACCAAGTGCAAGACGCGTTTTTTGTCCTCCGCTCAACTCATTGACTGTCATGTCGAATTCGGTTTCGGGGAAGCCTAAGCCGATTAACACACCGCGTACATCACTTTTATACCGATAACCGCCAGCGTTAGCGAAAGCTTCCTCTCGTCTACTATATTCGTTTATTTTCTTTTCATCGTACGTTCCATTTAAACTGTTTTGTTCTATCTCTTCTGCAAGATGTTGTAAGTTATTTTCTTCAATCATGAATGGTTCAAAGACGGTGAGCAGTTCTTCCCAGATTGTTCGATCACTTTGAACATCATTATGTTGAGCTAAATAACCGATGTCCAAATTATTTGCATAATAAATGTCCCCGGAGTCGATATCGGTAGCACGTCGTAAAATATTTAATAGGGTTGACTTTCCACTTCCATTACGTCCGACGACGGCGATTCGTTCACGTTCTTTTACTTCAAGTGATATATCGTTTAAAATAATGTTACTAGCATACGTTTTAACGATGTTTTTTAATTGTAGTAAAACCATACTTTCCACTCCATTCTCTATTTAGTTTAACGCATTTCAAACATTCGGTACATAAAAAGTATCAATAGACTTTCGTTTCAGACATGAACCCTTATATTTGGTACACTTATATATATAACGTTTAAGAAAGAGTGAGGACGAGTGACTGATTTTACTCATTTTAACGAACAAGGTCGCGCGAAAATGGTCGATATTTCACATAAAGAAACATCTGTACGGTATGCGAAAGCGAAATCGAGTATCGTTATGGATAAGACAGTATATGAGAAAATTAATGAGCAAAAAGTTGCCAAAGGCGACGTTTTATCTGTCGCACAAGTTGCCGGTATTATGGCTGCAAAAAACACACCGAATTGGATACCGATGTGTCATCCGCTACCGTTAACGGGTGTCGACATTTCATTTCAATGGGATGAAAAAGAAGATGAGGCAGAACTACATATTTACGTTGAAGTGAAAACGACAAGTAAAACAGGTGTCGAAATGGAAGCTTTAACAGCAGCATCGGCAACGGCTTTAACTGTGTATGATATGTGTAAAGCGATCGATAAAGAAATGACAATAGGGAAAACGTATGTAAAAGAAAAAACTGGTGGTGTATCTGGAGATTACGTTCGTAAAGATGAAAGTTGAAAGAGGGGATGATAGTGCGTAAAATACCACAAGCAACGGCACGACGATTACCTTTATATTATCGCTTTTTAACGAATTTACATAATCAAGGAAAAACGCGCGTGTCATCAAAAGAGTTAAGCGATGCGGTAAAAGTTGACTCGGCTACGATCCGCCGTGATTTCTCCTATTTCGGTGCACTTGGGAAAAAGGGATACGGGTATAATGTCGACTATTTACTTGAGTTTTTCAAGACGACGTTAGCACAAGATGAAGTGACTGAAGTTGTGTTAATCGGTGTCGGAAATCTCGGCACAGCACTTTTAAACTACAATTTCTTACGGAATAATAATACGCAAATTACGATGGCATTTGATCATTCTGCCGAAAAAGTGAATAGTAAAATCGGTGGTGTCCCAGTCTATCATATCGATGAGCTGAATGAACGGATTGGGAATGTTGAAGTAGCGATTTTAACTGTCCCTGCATCTGCAGCTCAAGATATTGCTGATAGACTCGTTAAAAAGGGTGTGAAAGGGATTTTAAATTTCACTCCAGCACGTTTAACGATCCCAGATGGCGTGCGCATACATCATATTGATTTATCAGTAGAGTTGCAATCTTTCGTTTACTTTTTAAAACATTATCCGACATAACATAAAAAAACGAGTAAGGAAACGCATTTTCGGCGTTCATTTTACTCGTTTTTTCAATGTGAGAACTATTCAATTTCAACGTACACGTAGTTTTTCATCCTCCACCTGTCTCGGTTCCTCCCAACGATCATTCGCCATTATTTTTCTGTTTACCCGACCCTTTTCTAACGTAATGAATCCCGATGGCAAAATCAACTGTCGCCATAAAAATGAGTATTAATGTTAACGGATCCCAGACAGTATTTGCTTGCCGAGACTGTAATAAAGCGAGGTATACGAACAATGCTCCTAAAATAAAGTAAGGTATCGAAAATCTCACGTAGTTACCCCCCGAACAATATGAGTGCCAATTGCTCCTGTATTTTTTCTAATTCTTCCGGATCGATCGATAATTGTACTAAGACAGTAATTGTATTCATTGCCATATGAACGATAATCGGTACGATAATTCGTTTCGTTTTCACATATAAAAAAGCAAAGACGAACCCGATTGCCGTATATATAAGAATGTGTGAAAAATCCAAGTGTAAAATAGCGAAGATAATGGATGAAAATATGGCCGCTAAAAAGAAGTTCATCCGTTTATAAAATGTACCGAAAATAATTTTGCGGAATACGAGTTCCTCTAATATTGGACCGACAATCGCTGGAATAATAAATAATAACGGGTTTATTCTTGTTAATTCGAGAATTGCTTCCGTGTTTTCTGAACCCGGATCGATTCCAAACAAATACGTTTCTATTAGTGCAGCAACAATCTGGCCACTCCATGCAAGGATGAGGCCGAATAAAGACCAACCAAATAATGTGCCAATTGATAGGGGATGTGCCCGTTTTTCTCGAGTTAATTCAACTCGCATCATATATAAGACGAGACCGAGACAGAGAATAAATAAAATAATATTCGTATAAATGCTCGTTGTGATTAAATCAAAAGAAAAATTTAATGTTAATATAACAGGAATTAAAAACGTTAAAATTAACATACCGATGTATGCAAATAATACGTACCAATGATTTTTCGTAAACAAGTATGAATAACTCCTTTAATTTGCTAACTTACTATATACGTATCATAGCATACATTATTTTTAAAGGCATTATAAAGCAACGTATTTGTACATAGGGAATAGAGGAAAGAAAATTTCATAGAAAAAACATTAAATCTCTTGCAATTTAAAATAAAATTTCTTATTATAATAATTGGTGTTAGCACTCAGGTGAGTCGAGTGCTAAAAATACAAGGAGAGAGAAAAATAAGGAGGTACTATTCATGATTAAACCTTTAGGAGATCGTGTTGTGATCGAACTAGTTGAGCAGGAGGAAAAAACTGCAAGCGGAATCGTTTTACCAGACTCTGCACAAGAAAAGCCACAAGAAGGAAAAGTAATCGCAGTAGGATCTGGTGCAATCGTTGACGGACAACGTGTTCCGTTAGAAGTAAAAGAGAACGATCGAATTATTTTTTCGAAATTTGCTGGAACGGAAGTTAAGTACGACGGAAAAGAATATTTAATTTTACGTGAGAGCGACATTTTAGCAGTCGTTGACTAAACGATTTGCATATACTTACAATGTTAAAAAAATTAAGAAGTAATTAATATAGGGAGGTTCATATTAACGATGGCAAAAGAAATTAAGTTTCGTGAAGATGCACGTAAATCTTTACTAGCAGGTGTAGATAAATTAGCTAATGCCGTTAAAGTAACTTTAGGACCGAAAGGACGTAACGTAGTACTCGACAAATCATTCGGTTCACCATTAATTACAAACGACGGTGTAACGATTGCAAAGGATATTGAGTTAGAGGACAAATTTGAAAATATGGGTGCTCAGCTCGTCTCTGAAGTTGCTGCAAAAACGAACGACGTAGCAGGGGACGGAACGACAACAGCTACTGTTTTAGCACAAGCTATGATTCGTGAAGGATTAAAGAACGTTGCTGCTGGAGCAAACCCAGTTGGAATCCGTCGTGGAATTGAAAAAGCTGTCGACACTGCTGTAGAAGGATTACAGTCCATTTCTAAAAATATTGAAGATAAAGAATCGATCGCACAAGTTGCTGCAATTTCTTCTGGAGAAGAAGAAGTAGGACAACTTATCGCTGAAGCGATGGATCGTGTAGGTAATGACGGTGTTATTACGATCGAAGAATCAAAAGGTTTCGAAACAGAGTTAGAAGTTGTAGAAGGTATGGAGTTTGACCGTGGTTATGCTTCACCTTACATGGTTACAGACCAAGACAAGATGGAGGCAGTTTTAGAAGATCCATACATTTTAATTACGGATAAAAAGATTTCAAACATTCAAGAAGTACTTCCAATTTTAGAAGCGGTCGTTCAGCAAGGTAAGCCGATCTTAATTATTGCAGAAGACGTTGAAGGAGAAGCATTAGCAACACTCGTTGTGAATAAGTTACGTGGAACGTTCAACGCTGTAGCAGTAAAAGCACCAGGATTCGGTGATCGTCGTAAAGCGATGTTAGAAGATATCGCAATTTTAACTGGCGGTGAAGTGATTACAGAAGACTTAGGACTTGAGTTAAAGTCTGCTACGATCGAGCAACTTGGCCGTGCAGCAAAAGTAGTTGTTTCTAAAGAGACTACTACGATTGTTGAAGGTGCTGGAAGCCCTGATCAAATCGAAGCACGTGTAAATCAAATCCGTGCGGAAGAAAGAGAGTCTACTTCAGACTTCGACAGAGAAAAGTTACAAGAGCGTTTAGCTAAATTAGCTGGCGGTGTTGCAGTTGTTAAAGTAGGTGCAGCAACTGAAACAGAACTAAAAGAGCGTAAGTTACGTATGGAAGACGCGTTAAACTCTACACGTGCAGCAGTTGAAGAAGGAATCGTATCAGGTGGAGGAACTGCACTCGTAAACATTTACGAGAAAGTTGAAAACCTCGACTTAGATGGCGACGAAAAAACAGGTGCAAATATCGTTTTACGTGCGTTAGAGGAACCAGTACGTCAAATTGCTGAAAACGCAGGACTTGAAGGTTCTATTATCGTGGAGCGCTTAAAAGGTGAAGATAAAGGAATTGGTTTTGACGCAGCTAAGGGCGAGTGGGTAAATATGATCGACGCTGGTATTGTTGATCCGACGAAAGTTACTCGTTCAGCTTTACAACACGCGGCATCTGTCGCGGCGATGTTCTTAACGACTGAGGCAGTAGTCGCAGAAATCCCTGAAGAAAATGCCGGCGGTGCAGGCGCACCAGACATGGGTGGCATGGGAATGCCTGGGATGATGTAATTAATGATAAAATCCTCTGAACCGTTTAACGGTTTAGAGGATTTTTTTGGAGTGTTTTTTAAAATAATGCGGGAAATGTAGTTAGTAACTCAAAAGTTATGCAGTGTAATAATTTTAGGTAATCGAAATCAATTAGTTTGCAAAAAAATATAATGATGTAAAATAGGACATGTAGTATTAGATGAAAGGGGTTGGATGTCATTATGGAATGGCGTGAAATAACGACGATTGAAGAATGGGATGAAATTTTTGAAAAATCGGCAGAAAAAGGTCAGGTTATATTAAAACATAGTACAACTTGCCCGGTAAGTTTTAATGCACTTGATGAATATAATGCGTATTTAGAGGACAAGCCAAATGAAAACATCGAATACACTCTCGTAAAAGTACGGGAGTCGCGTCCAGTTTCCAATAAAATTGAAGAGGATCTCGAAGTCAAACACGAATCACCACAAATGATTTATATTAAAGATAAAAAAGCATATTGGAATACATCGCATTGGTCGGTAACGAAAGCTCATATGACAGCTGTAATTGATTAACAAGATGAAGTACAAAATGTTCTTTAATAGGAGCAAAAAATAACCGGATTGATGAAATGCAACGTTACTTCATTTCACAATCCGGTTTTTTGTTATATTTCTTGGAATGCATCGCAGTCAAATATCATAGCTAGATCGTTTGTAAAGAAGATAAGTATTCATATGAAGTGCATAACGTAAAAAGAGAACTAATTCAATTATAAATAAGCGAGTTAATAGTTTTAGATTTAGTAATTAAAATGGTATAAACGGCACAAACCGCCAACTTGAAATATTTCCCTGGAAATATATTGTCGATTGCTGTCAATAAAATGATGTTTGAAAAACGACTTTTAACTTTTATAGCACGCTCTCATTTGTAGAGATAGGTGAAAATGATTATCATTGTATGAGTTAAGATGGTTTCACTAGTAAGACCCTACACGACGTATAAAGAGTTTATATTAAATATCAAGCTACTACGTATAAGTTATTGCTTTATTTGTATTTTTACAAGGGTGATCCTATTAGCAACATCGATAAAGCATGAACGTTTATAAATGATTTTATTCCATCCTCTGAAACTAACAAGGCGATAGTTTTTTCTTTGTTTGGTATGGAGAAAATAAAACATTTCACTACCGTTCCCAGTTTCACAAACTTCTTTCTACGTTATCACGTCATAAACACCGTAACAATTAATCGCTTTTCCCCATTACATTTGTAAATGTCTCTATTTTTTCGACAAAGTTTTCCATGACAATCTATTTTTACTTCCCCTAGTCTCTGACCTTTCTTTCACATTATTATTATCATTTTTTTAAAAATATATATAATTTTACGTACAAATTTATATGACCTATTCTTAGTAAATAATGCCCTTGTTTAAAAAAATAGACTTATAACTCCGTCTTAGTAATGAAAGAAAACTTAACGAATAATTTAGTAATAAAGACTGTTTTATATAAACTGAACTCAACTTTCGCACCAATAAATTGATAATGGTTCTAATGTCTTTGTGTGCCCATCGGGCACAATATATAGTAATTGACAATTTGGTTTAGATATGAAAAAACACCTCAACTTTTGGTATAGTTGATTTATCGAGAATCACTACCAAAATAGAAGAGGTGTCCCTACTATGATAGCGAAAAGTAATACAAATAATCAACTACCAACTGAAATGAAATTGATATTTAAAGAATTGGGTATCTTCAAACATTTACGAAACGCAGGTATTAAGAAATTTGTTGGTTATCCTTGTTCTTACATTTTTCAATTAATTTTCTGCCTAATTTTTGAGAATAAAAACTGGTTTCAAATGCTTAACAGCAAGAAGGCTGGAGATATTCCTGAAAAGGATACCATGTATCGCTTTCTAAACAAATCAACATTCAATTGGCGTCGTTTCCTGCTTTCACTTGCTACACATACCATTAGCAAAGTGTCAAAACTAACACGTCATGACCGCCCAAAAGTATTTATTTTGGATGATTCATCATATGACCGAAATCGCAGTAAGAAGGTAGAACTTCTTGCACGTTGTTTTGATCATTCCTCCCAGAAAATGCGTTTCTATAAAGGCTTTCGCATGTTGACCTTGGGTTGGTCTGATGGTGCAACTTTTTTACCTATCGACTTTTCGCTGTTAAGCTCCAAAAAGACCCAAATCAATGGTATTTCTGAAAAGGTTGATAAACGCAGTTCAGGTTACAAACGTCGTATGGAAGCATTACAAACAGCACCTGAACAAATACCAAATATGATTGCACGAGCAATGAAGAATGGTATTGACGCTTCG
>DATGRY010000014.1:0-48198 GCA_035303165.1 Pseudogracilibacillus sp. | reverse complement strand
TTCGATTGAAGTTTATGAGTTAGAAATTAAGTCTAATGGTAGTTATACAGAAGCAGATAAAGTAGATATTGAACCGTCAATTACAGGCAATGCCTTTACTTTAGATATCGGGGAGACCGATCGTGCTTATAAAATCACCTATAAAACGAGTCTTGAAGGTTTAGATGACATTTATCAAACCTATGAAAACAAAGCCCTCGTATTAAACGGTGATGAAGAGCTTGCAGAGCTTGATGCAAGTGCCAAAGTGTATGGTGATACAAAGTACGGACATAAAACGGGTGAGCAACAAGGAAAGAAAATTAATTGGTCCGTCGAGGTCAATAATGCCCAGCAAGTCATTAACGACTTAGTCTTTCAAGATACGATTGATCCTGATAGTCAAGAATACTTAGAAGATACCATTAAAGTGTATGAAGCAAGTGTCGATAAAAATAAAGGTCGTTTAAATAAGGGAGATGAATTAGACCCTGCTCACTATGAATTAATCGTTGAAGAAGATAACTTTACTATCGCATGGAAGGAAGAAGTAGAACGCGCCTTTATTGTTGAATATGCAACACTCTTCTTTGCTGAAGACCGAGAAGAAGTGTCAAATAAATATAAAATAACGGGAGACAGTATTGAAGAAGATGCAGAAGATGCCGCATCAGGAGCATCGATTCAAGTACGCCATTCCGATTCTGGCGGAAGTGGTCAATCCGGTTATTTAATCGTTGAAAAACTAGATACGACCTATGGTCAAGAAGTGAATCCTCTTGAAGGTATTACCTTCCAAGTCATTGACAAGGAGGAAAAAGAGGTATTAAAAACAGCGACGACCGATGCAGACGGTTATGCTGAATTTGGTCGACTACTCTTTGGAACTTATATCTTAAAAGAAGTGAACACCCCTGAAGGATATGTCGGTTTTGGTGAACAAGTAATTGAAATTAATGAACCTTACGATCCAAGTGCTGAAGAACAGTATACCTTTGAAGTAGAAAACTACAAGCCGAACTATGATGTCGAACTTTTCAAAGTAGATGAAAATGGCAAGGCCTTAGAAGGGGCAGAATTTACCCTCTTTACGACAGGGGGTCAAGAGGTCGGTAAACAAACGACTGATGCAGACGGTAAGATCGTCTTTAAAGATTTAGATGCCGGTCATTATTACGTCCAAGAAACAAAAGCACCTACAGGTTATGTACTTGATGACACAAAGCATGACCTAGAGATTGTTGAAGGTCAGCAAGAAGCAGTCAGAATAGACG
The DNA here is from genome assembly GCA_035303165.1 of Pseudogracilibacillus sp. Taxonomy (GTDB): domain Bacteria; phylum Bacillota; class Bacilli; order Bacillales; family Amphibacillaceae; genus Pseudogracilibacillus. Next base: position 46,945 of record DATGRY010000014.1, on the reverse strand, counting down.
CAAGCAACGAGCGGAAGAAAGTGGATGTCTCTGTTGAAAAAGCATGGAAAGGTTCCACTGAAGAGGCCGTAACGATTAACTTATTAGCTGACGGAGAAAAAGTAGCCGATATCGATTTATCTGATAAAAACAATTGGAAGCATACCTTTACAGATTTATTCGAATACGATGATCAAGGTGAAAAAATAAAGTACACCGTTGAAGAAGTAAAAGTTGAAGGCTATACAACAGAAATTACAGGAGATGCCGACAACGGATTCACGGTAACAAACGTTCGTTCAGGAGAAACAGAAGTAGCTGTTGAAAAAGTTTGGGAAGATCGCGATAACAAACATGAATTACGTCCAGATGAGATTACTGTTAAACTACTTGCAAATGCTAAGGAAGTAGATTCGGAAAAACTTTCAGCTACAACGAACTGGGAGCATGTTTTTACAAACTTACCTGCTTATGATGCTGAAGGTGAAAAAATCAACTATACAGTTGAAGAGGTAGCAGTGGATGAATATAGATCAGCTACTACAGGCGATGCTGAAGAAGGCTACACAATTACAAACACGGTAAAAGATTATGCAATCGGTGACTACGTCTGGGTGGACCGGAATAAGGACGGAATTCAAGACGATAATGAAGAACCACTCGAAGGTGTGAAAGTAGAACTATACGATGAAGATGGAAACAAAATCGCTGAAACAAAGACAGATGAGAATGGTCGTTACATCTTTGATGAATTACCAGCTGGCAAGTATAACGTGAAATTCACACTTACTGAGGAACAAAAAGAAAAGTATCGCTTTACGAAAGAGCAAGCAGGTGATGATACTGCAGTTGACTCGGATGCGGACGAAGAAACTGGTTGGACGCGTGAAATTGTCTTAAATGATGATAACAAACAACTTACGAAAGATTACGATATTCAAGACTTCAACGCAACAGAAGGAATTGACCCGACGTGGGATGCAGGAGTTATTGAACTCGTTCAAATTCCTGTCGAAAAAATTTGGGACGATAACGATAATCGTCATGATAAACGTCCAGACAGCATTACATTTATTTTAAAGGCAAATGATGATGTTAAAGAAGAAAAAGAGGTAACAGACAATGAGGGCTGGAAGCACGTTTTCAAAGGTTTAGATAAATATGATGAAAACGGGAAAGAAATTACGTATACAGTCGAAGAAGTAGCAGTAGATCATTACACAACAACATTCGAAGAAACGGAAGATGGTTTCGTCTTTACAAACAAATTAATCACATACGCTATCGGTGACTACGTCTGGGTGGACCGGAATAAGGACGGAATTCAAGACGATAACGAAGAGCCATTAGAAGGCGTGAAGGTAGAACTTTACGACAAAGACGGTAACAAGATTGACGAAACAGAAACAGATGCAAATGGCCGCTATATTTTCGATGAATTGCCGGCTGGAGAATATCAAGTGAAATTCACTCTAACAGAAGAACAAGCGAAGAAATACCGCTTTACGAAAGAACAAGCTGGTGACGATACCACAGTTGACTCTGATGCAGATGAAGAAACAGGTTGGACACGCACAATCGTGTTAAACGAAAATAACGAATATCTCACACATAATTACGATCACCAGGAATTCTTAGCAACACAAGGAATCGACCCAACTTGGGATGCGGGAGTAATCGAACTCGTTCACGTTGCCGGTGAGAAAACGTGGGTTGGCGACGACGAACAGAGCCGTCCGGAGTCTATTACAGTGAAACTTTACGAAAACGGATCGGAAATCGCTGAAATGCCGGTGAATGGACCAGAGTGGACGTATATCTTTGCGAAGCTAGACAAATACGATGAAAACGGGGAAGAAATTGTTTATACAATCGATGAAGTACCAGTCGATGGCTATGAAACTGAAATTGATGGTTACAACATCACAAACACATTTATCCCTATTCCAGACGATCCGGAAAAGCCGGGTGAAGATTCGGAAAAAGATAAAGAGGACAAACGCGGCGGTTTTCTACCCAAAACTGCAACGCAATTATTCTCTTACATCGCAATTGGTCTTGGCTTAATCGCTCTTGGTATTACTGTAATGTATACGAAAAGACGTAAGGACGCATAACAATATCAAACTACCGTGAGGGAACTTCCCTTACGGTAGTTTTTTATTGCACTTCTTGGTTGCCGAGGCAAATTTCATTACATAAAAATAACATGCTCGTTATGAACCCGCTATTGAACGTGAATAAGGTGTAATGTAGGAAATTGTTTTTAAAACTTGTATTTCATTTAAATAATTCAATATCAAGGAAATAGATTAACTGTACATTGTGGGAAGTTTACGATACTTTAACAAGTACCCGACTGTAATATGAACGTCATGTCGTTGTAGATTGTAAGAAAATAGCTACACTTTTTCTTTTTAAACATTAAAAATAAATTTGTTACAAATGTTGAATATATATAGGCAAAACCTTGAAAAAAATGCAATTTTACCGATATATACAATAGTCCTATGCGAAAATATGTTCAGCGATATGGATCGATCCACGTTTATGTCTATATTTGTTACAATAAAAGTAAGTATTAAGATGTTGATGAGGATATTATTGGTAGGGCAGCGATTTGGAAAATATGCAGCCAAAGGTTAGGATGGCTGTAGAAGTGGAGGACCAAATGAAAGTAGTTTTAGTAGATGATGAGCCGTTAGCGTTAAAGTATTTGAAAGTGCAGTTGGAGAAAATTGATGGTGTGGAAGTGTTAAAGGAGTATACCGTTTTTGAGCCGCAAGAGGAAACAGAGATGTTGTTTTCGATCGATGTCGTTTTTTTAGATATCGAAATGCCGGGGAAAAATGGATTGCAAATTGCGGAGGAGATTTTAGAAATTAATCCGCAAATCGAAATTGTTTTTGTGACTGCTTTCGATAAATATGCTGTACAAGCCTTCGACTTACACGTGCTAGATTATATATTAAAGCCAGTATTAACAGAACGGTTAGAATTGACGTTAGAGCGCATTCAATTAAAACGTGAGTTAATGGGTCATAAAGAAGTAAAAAATGAAAGCTTATCCGTATCTATGTTAGGGGATTTTCGAATTGATTCACACATTATACAATGGCGTACGACAAAGGCTCAAGAATTATTTTTGTACTTGTTACATTTGCAAGGAGAGATCGTACCGAAAGCGACGTTAGCCGAAATGCTTTGGAGTGATTTCGAAGTAGATAAAGCATACTCGCAATTATATACGACCGTTTATCACATTCGTAAAACGTTACGAGATTTATCTGACCATTTTACGTTAAAAAGTGTTCAAGATGGATATTTGCTTGAAGCGAAAAATGTCGATATTGACGTAAAAGAATGGGAAGAAAGGATGGCTCAATTACGCCCGTTAAACGAAAAGTCAATTAATCATTATCTCGACATCATGGAATTATACGGCGGGGCGTACATCGTAAAGCACGATTATGTTTGGGCGGAACAAGAGCGCTTTCGTTTGCAGCAGTTATGGTATAAGTATGCGAAAAAGATAGCGGACTGGTATAAAGATAAGGGCGATATGGAACAAGCGATTCATTGGTATGTGAAAATTTGCGATAATTTTCCAGATAATGAAGAAGTGAACTTTATTTTAATGAAGTTATACGATGAATTACAGTACGGTATATTAGTTCACCATCAATATAAACAATTGAAACAAAGTTTAATAGAAATAAATATGGACGTAAGTGCTGAAATTGAACGCTGGTATAAGAGGTTTAGAAGAAAGAATTAAAGAGTAAATAGTTTAGGCGGACGTGTTTTATAAAAATACGTCCGCTTTTCTTCTGCTACGTGCGTGCTTTCCGATCTTTTTTTCGTTCGGCTAAAGAAGATTGCATAAACAGTGCTAATGAGATCCAAATGAGCATAAACGTAATAAAGTGGTCGAATGTAAACTGTTCCTTATATAAAAATACGCCGATGAATAGCATAATCGTCGGAGCGATATATTGTAAGAACCCGACGGTCGATAGCGGTATGTATTGAACGGAAATTCCGAATAAGAGAAGTGGAACAGCTGTTGCAACACCTGACGCCATTAAAAGGGCAGTCGTTGAAAAGGATTCATTTAAAAAGCCGTAGGAATCACCGAATACGGTGACTAAATAAATAATTGCTATAGGAAATAGTAAGATCGTTTCTAATGTAAGACTAAATAACGATTCGATGTCGATCCATTTCTTCAACACACCGTAAATGGCGAAAGAAACGGCAAGGCTAAGTGAGACCCACGGGAACACTCCGTAAGAAAAAGTTAAGTATAAAACGCCAATTCCGGCTAAAATAGTGGAAATTGTTTGGGCGTTCGTCAATTTTTCTTTAAAAAATAATACACCGAATAATACGCTTACGAGAGGGTTTATGTAATAACCTAAGCTCGCTTGGATGACGTAACCTGATTGGACAGCCCAAATGAAGATGAGCCAGTTACAACTTATGATCAGCGAGGCAGAAATGACGATGAGCGCATTGCGGCGATGGTGAATGATCGCTTTGCATTCGTGCCAAAACTGTTTTAGTCGCTTCGTAAATAATATAAACAAGAACATAAAAATAAAAGACCAAATAATTCGGTGAGCTAACACGGCACCGGCGTGGACGGATTCAATTAGTTTCCAATAAATCGGCAGTAGTCCCCAGATGAGGTATGCTGCAATTCCCGTCGTTAATCCTTTTTTGTAATCGTATTGTTTCATAGACGGTCCCCGTTTCATTTAACGTTTTATGTAAAGTCGTCACATATAAACTACCTCCATATTAATAGAAAGGAGAACGTGTATGCAAGGATGGTGAACTGGGTTGAGAAAATTTCGTTAGCTAAGGAAGTGATGCAGTTTTTTTCACGACTTTCATGGTTACGTGTAATCGATTATAATAAATGAAAGCATGTACTGTTATAAGAAGGGATGAATAAAATGTCAGATAAAAAGTTCGCAACAGATGCGATTCATCATGGGTACGACAGTAAAGATATGTTAGGGAGTCTTGCGACTCCTTTATTTCAGACGGCGACGTTTGAATTTCCGTCTGCGGAACGGGGGGAGGCTAGTTTTCTCGGCGAAGCAGATGATTACATTTATACACGGGTCGGTAATCCAACGGTAGATGTGTTACAAGAGCGGATCGCTCAACTGGAGGGTGGAGAGAGTGCGCTCGCGTTTGCATCAGGAATGGGGGCTATTTCGGCCGTTTTATTGGCGCTTACAAAGGCAGAGGATCATGTCGTCTGTTCTCCTGGAGTGTACGGTTCGACGTTTGGCTTCCTTATGTTGTTAAAGGAGAAGTATGGAATCGAAGTAACTTTCTCTAACTTACAATCGGAGGAGGCGGTACGTGAAGCAATCAAACCGAATACGACATGTATGTATGTTGAAACGCCGATTAATCCGACGATGCAGTTAATCGACTTACAACTCGTTAGCTCTGTAGCAAAGGAGCATAACATTCCGGTCGTTGTTGATAATACGTTCTCTTCTCCGTATTTACAACGGCCGATGGAGCTTGGTGTCGATGTCGTCGTTCATAGTGCGACGAAGTATCTAAATGGGCATGGTGATGTTATTGCTGGGCTAGCGATTGGTTCGGCTGAATTTATCGGGGAAAAACTTATGCCTGTGTTAAAGGATATTGGTGCTGTATTGTCGCCGTTCGATGCGTGGCTCTTATTGCGTGGAATGAAAACGTTAGCGATTCGAATGGATCGTCATTGCGACAATGCAGAAAAAATTGTCGCGCGTTTAAAAGCGCATAAAAACGTCACGAATGTCTTTTATCCGACGGAAGATACGACAGGTATATATGAAAAACAAATGAAGCGTGGCGGTGGTGTCATTGCGTTTGAGGTCGATGGGGATAAAAAGGCGACGCAAGCATTATTGAATCGACTACAGTTCGTGAAAGTTGCTGTCAGTTTAGGGGATGCGGAGACGTTAATAGAACATCCAGCAACGATGACGCACGCGGTTATTCCAGAAGAAGAACGACTTCGCATGGGAATTACGGACAATTTAATTCGTCTATCTGTCGGCTTAGAAGATTGGGAAGATATTTGGAGTGATTTACAACAAGCATTGAATGATTTGTAATCGATTTCGCTTTCCGAGTTTTGTAAGTTTTATACGTGTCGTATGCGGATAAGCCTCGCTTCATTTTGCGCCCGAGTAGAATGTGAACTGTATAATAACAGACGCAACGTAAGTGATTGTTTATGAAAACTGCGTTAGGTACTATATAATGAATAGATTGCTCATGCAACATGCGCGAACTCTTTTATAGTACAGATAATAAAATTATAGTTTGTTATATAACATTTTCGAAAAATGTGTTATAATAAATTCGTCGTCGAAAAATGTTGGAGGCATAAAAAGAACGGTAACATGAATCGTGGGGCATAGTATAGTATTATAGGATGTGGTATAGAGAGAAGGAGAAGATAGAAAGATGCAACTCACATCATTGTTACTCGGTTCAGTTATGATCATTAACTTTGCTTTGGCGTTTACGGTCATTTTTCTTGAGCGTAAAAACGCTAGCTCTACTTGGGCGTGGTTAATGGTGCTCTTTTTTATCCCAGTACTCGGATTCATCTTATATTTAATTTTAGGACGTTCATTATCTAGGGAGCGAATTTTTAAGTGGGATAAAAAAAGTAGGCTCGGTGTGAAGCAAGCAGTAGAGGAACAGTTGTCGACGTTGCAGTCGGACGAACTACCGTACAAACAAGACGTATTAAAAAACTATAAACAATTGTACTATTTACATTTAAAAAATAACGACGCAATTTATTCGCAAAACAATGAAGTAACGCTTTTTACAGATGGAACGGAGAAGTTCGAATCGCTACTAGCCGATATTGAATCGGCAACGGACCACATACATTTGCTTTATTACATTATTCGCCACGACCAACTAGGAACAAAAATTGCTAATACACTTATTAAAAAGGCACAAGAAGGGGTAGAAGTTCGCCTTTTATACGATGACATGGGCTCACGTCTTTTAAGTCCGAAATTTATTAAGCGGCTAGAAGATGCAAATATAAAGGTGGAAGCTTTTTTTCCATCACTCATTCCGCGGATTAATTTTAAAATTAACTTCCGTAATCATAGGAAACTAGCGATTATCGATGGGAAAATCGGTTATATCGGTGGGTTTAATATTGGGGATGAATATTTAGGTCGCTCGGAAAAGTTCGGCTATTGGCGTGATACGCATTTACGTATTCGCGGTGATGCGGTAAAAACGATGCAAACGCGTTTTATTTTAGATTGGAACCATGCATCGAAAAGAGAAATTGCGTATTCGGATCGTTATTTTGTCGGTGAGGACGCAGGGGATGTCGGTGTCCAAATCGTCTCGAGCGGACCAGATCAAGAGTGGGAGCAAATAAAGTACGGATACATAAAAATGATTATGGAAGCGAAAGAATACGTCTATATTCAAACGCCGTATTTCATTCCGGATGAAAGTTTAATGGATGCATTGCGGATCGCCGCTCTATCTGGTGTAAAAATTAAAATTATGATCCCGAATAAGCCGGATCACGTCTTCGTTTATTGGGCAACGTTATCGCATATTGGCGAACTGTTAAACGAAGGGGCGGAAGTGTATTTGTATCAAAACGGCTTTTTACACGCTAAAACGATCGTCGTCGATGGCAAAGTGTCTTCTGTCGGTACAGCAAATATAGACGTGCGCAGTTTCCGACTTAATTTCGAAGTAAATGCGTTTTTATACGATACGACGATTGCGCAACAGCTCGTCGATGCCTTTCAACAAGACGTATTACTTTCGACGCAAATGACGAAAATGCTTTATGAAAAGCGTTCGATTGGAATTCGATTTAAAGAATCTATTTCTCGTCTTCTATCACCTATTTTATAAAAAATGCAAGACGGGATAAAATAAGATTGTAAAGGAGAGCGTTCTAATGACGGATACGATGGAAGCAAAACCGTGTTCACATTCACGGACTGTAAAGACAGCACAAATTTTACCACCAGATGCAAATGCGTATGGGACACTTTTTGGTGGAAAGTTAATGGCATATATTGATGATGTGGCGGCAATTGCGGCGGTGCGTCATTCACGCCAAGTGTCTGTAACGGCATCTACGGATTCGGTCGACTTTATTAACCCAGTAAAAATTGGTGATATCGTCAGTGTTGAGGGGTTCGTTACAGCCACGCACAGTACATCGATGGAAGTGTTTGTAAAAGTGAGGACAGAAAATTTGTTAAGTGGAAAAAGTAATATTTGTGCGACGGCCTTTTTAACATTCGTTGCGTTAGGAGAAAATGGTCGTCCGACGAAAGTTCCTCCTGTTTATCCGGAGTCGGAGATCGAGAAGAGATTGAATGAGGGGGCAGCGTTACGTCGCGAGCGACGTAACGAGCGTCGCAAATATTCACAGGAGATGGCACAGCTTTTTGCTAACGGGAATAAGTAGTTTTTCATTTCATACATAACTAGGATGCGGGGAAATTAGGGTGCGCTCTGTTGTGGCGCAATAGTCACTTTTCCAAGTCCTAGTTATTTTTTTGTCTTGCAATTCTCTATCCGATAGCGGTTTCGTTCTGTTTTTTTAAAGTAGGTTGTTCGGACGTGCAATGAAATTGTAATGTGTGGTACATTAACGTTAATGATAAAAGAGTAAAGGAGAGGGAAGATGGTAGATCGTGCAGTGCAGGAGAAGTATGCGGAGCTCGTGTTGAAGATGGGGGTTAATTTACAAAAAGCCCAGCCGCTGTTTGTGAATGCGCCGGTGGAGGGTGCGGAGTTTGCGCGTGTGTTGGCGAAAGAGGCGTATGCGTTAGGTGCGAGTGAGGTACATATTAATTGGGAAGATGATGAGTTAACGCGGTTGAAGTATGCGTATGCAGAAGAGTCGGTGCTTGAGCATTATCCGGAGTGGAAGGTGCAGTTGCAGGAATCGTATGCGGAGGCTGGGGCGGCGTTCGTGTCGATTCATGCGACGGATCCAGATCTGTTAAATGAGGTCGATCCGAGTCGGGTTGCAAAGGCGAGTAAGGCGGCGGGATTAGCGTTAAAGACGTTTCGTGAATATATTATGAACGATCGGGTGACGTGGACGGTTATTTCGATTCCGACCGAAGCGTGGGCACGGAAAATTTTCCCGGATAAAACTGCTGCAGAAGCTGTGGCGAGTTTGTGGAATGAGATTTTGAAGATGGTTCGCGTTGATCAAGAAGATGCGTTACGAGCTTGGCAGGACCATAATGCGACGTTAGAGCGAGCGCATCGGTTTTTAAATGAAAAGCAGTATACGGCGTTACGTTTTACAGCGCCGGGTACGGAGTTAGAAGTTGGTTTGCCGGAGCGACATATTTGGCAAGGGGGAACGGCGACATCGAGTAAGGGGGTCGTCTTTAACCCGAATATGCCGACGGAGGAAGTGTATACGGCGCCGCATGCGTATCGTGTAAACGGGACGGTGGCGAGCACGAAGCCGCTTAATTACGGTGGAACGATTATCGATAATTTTTCGCTCACGTTTAAAGATGGAGAAGTTGTCGATTTTTCGGCGGAGCAGGGCGAAGCGGTGTTGAAAAACTTGCTCGAGACCGATGATGGTGCGGCTCGGCTCGGGGAAGTGGCGTTAGTGCCGCATGAGTCGCCCGTATCACAGTCGGGGCTCATTTTTTTCAATACGTTGTTCGATGAAAATGCATCGTGTCACATCGCGTTCGGAAAAGCGTATCCGACGAGTATCGAGGGCGGACCGGATATGGATGAAGCGGAGCTCGATGCGCATGGAATTAACGACAGTATGGTGCATGTAGACTTTATGATCGGTTCAGCGGAAATGGATATTGATGGGGTTCTTCCGGATGGAACGACGGAGCCAGTTTTCCGGAGAGGAACGTGGGCGATTCCGCTCGAGTAAATAGAAAGTGAAATGGAAGAAGAGAAGGTATACGTTGTAAGGACCGAGAAAAGTTCGGGCAATGTATGTACAGTATGTTACGATACGTTTTACAATTTGATCTCTATCGTAAAGGGCACCTCACCTTGTGTCCGTCCATATTTACGATGTGAGCTTGCTTTGTACAAATGGTGGAGTTCGGTTTTTGGAAACCGAGCTCTATTTTTTGTGAAAATGACTGTGATCTTTCCTTTACACTTTTGTTTTCGAACGGTCATTTTGAAAACCGCGCTCCTCGACTGTTTTATGCATAAGGGATGATCGTGTACTTCGAACTCATCTAGCGTGTATAAATATTCATCTTTGCGAATGAGGCTATTTATAGACAAATTGTCTATTCGACTTATAAAAATTCTTACATATTACACGTTGCATTTAAACGTTATTTTTTTTATCTTTAAAGTAACCGCTTCCAACCCACTACGTATACGCTATACGACGTTTTATAAAAGTCTTTTTCACGTTTTTCGTGTGAAAGAAAGTTTTGTCGTGTCAAATTCGTTAAAAGACAGTTTTATTCGTCGAACGTATATTCACAACTTTTATTGTATCCTTATCAATTTACTTTTCGCATTACTAGTAACCAGTAAAAAAAGTACCTAACAAATAAATAATCGTTGCTTACGCATGTATAAAGGAGCGTGATGCATTTGGGTGAGAACATAAAACATCGGTACATACAGTCGTTTGCCGATAGTTATCTATTATCGTATGTCGCAGTAGAGATTTACGAGATGACGTCCAATTGTACATGTTGCATGCAGTTCATAAAAGTATAGGAAATAAAAAAAGATGTAAGAAAGCGAGTTGATTTTATTGACGATATTTACGAAAGAAGAATTTAAGAGTAGAGTCGAAAAGACGAAAAAAGAGATGGAAAAGCGCGGCATCGACGTTTTACTCGTTACAGATCCGGCGAACATGAATTATTTAACGGGGTTTGATGCGTGGTCATTTTACGTACACCAGTTACTCATCGTCATCGGGACGGAAGAAGAACCGATCTGGGTTGGACGTGGCATCGATGAAACGGCAGCTCATTATACGACGTGGCTAAAACATGAAAATATCATTCCTTATTCCGATGATTACGTCCAATCGACAGAGCGGCATCCGATGGACTTCGTCGCGGCGATCATCGAAGATAAAGGGCAAGCGAATAAGACGATTGCGGCGGAATACGATACGTACTATTTTACAGCAAAAAACTATCTTCAATTGGAAAAAAATTTACCGAATGCATCGTTTGTGGACGGTACGAGTCTCGTCAATTGGATTCGTATTATAAAATCGGACAAAGAAATTGAACTGATTAAACGAGCGGGAAAAATTATAACGAACACGATGTATGAAGCGATTGAAAAAATCGAGGCAGGTGTGCGAGAGAACGACGTCATTGCTGACATTTACCATTCACAAATTACTGGTGTCGATGGATACGGTGGCGATTATACGTCCATCGTACCGTTATTGCCGACTGGGGATAAAACAGACGCCTGTCATTTAACGTGGACAGATGAACCGTTTAAAGATGGGGATCCGGTCATTTTAGAATTAGCTGGTTGTTACAAACGTTATCATTCACCGTTAGCCCGTACGCTCGTGATCGGAAAACCAACGCCGGAAATGGAAGAGTTGGCGGACGTAGCAATTGAGGGAATCGAGGCGGCTTTAGACGTCATTAAGCCGGGTGTCACTGCAGAAGAAGTGGAGCTCGCATGGCGCGAGTCGATTCAAAAGCGCGGCTATGAGAAAGAGTCGCGAATCGGCTATTCAACGGGCTTAAACTATCCGCCGGACTGGGGCGAACATACAGCGAGCTTACGTCCTGGTGATAAAACGGTTCTACAGCCGAATATGGTCTTCCATATGATTCCGGGTATTTGGCTCGATTCATACGGTATTGAAATTAGTGAAACGTTCCGTGTGACCGAAGATGGTTGTGAAGTAATCGCTAATGTAGAGCGTAAGTTGTTTATAAAATAATGATATACGAAAAAAAGCTACAAAACGTATTAGTTTTGTAGCTTTATCTATACATGACGTATAAGTGTGAATGTATTTTACGTAAGTCGTATAAATGGAGATGCCAACGTTGCATGATTGCTTTGTTGAAATTTTTTGCAACATGCTTAGTGAGGTGATCAAAGTTGGAGCAAATAACGATCCAGTCGATTTGGCAAGCGTACGAACGAATAAGTCCGTACATATTGGAAACTCCAATCGTCTGTGATGAACTTCTTGCTACACGGAGTAACGCAAGCTCGATACATTTAAAGTTGGAAAACTTACAAACGACAGGTTCATTTAAATTACGTGGTGCTACGAATAAGCTCCTTTCACTGACGGAGGAAGAGAAGAAGCGGGGTGTTACGACGTATTCAACTGGAAATCACGGTTTAGCGGTCGCTTATATGGCGAAGAAGTTCAATATTCCAGCAACAATATGTATATCAAACCGCGTACCAAAAGCGAAGGTATCTCGTCTCGAACAGTTAGGGGCGAAAATTGAAAAAGTAGGCTTAAATCAAGATGACGCAGAAGCCCGGGCGTATGAACTAGAAGAGGAAGAGGGGCTTACGGTTGTGCCACCCTTTGACGACCGACACATTATTACAGGACAAGGAACGATTGGTATAGAAGTAATGAAGCACGTTCCAGATATTGATGTCGTCATTGTACCTGTTTCTGGTGGAGGAATTTTTTCTGGAATAAGTTATGTGATGAAAAAAATGAATCCGCACGTAAAAATGATCGGCGTTTCGATGGAAAAAAGCGCCGTCATGTATGAAAGTATTCAGGCGCAAAAAATCGTTACATTAGAGGAAGAAGATACGTATGCGGACAGTTTACTCGGTGGGCTCGGCAAGCGAAACCGTTATACGTTTGACATGGTGCAACAATATATCGATGAGTTCGTTCTATTGACAGAGGGAGAAATTGCCCAAGCCATTGCTTATATATTTGATCAACATAAGATCGCTGTCGAGGGTGCTTCCGCAACGACGGTCGCGACGTTATTGAGTGATAAAATTAACGTAAAAAATAAACGAGTTGTTTCGCTCATTACGGGACGAAATGTTGATGCGTCAGTCGTGATGGAAGTGATGGAGAAGTACAGCAAGTAACGTTCGTGTGGATAGTTAGTTTTGACGTTTATCCATTTAATACAAGAAAGGAAGTGGTGTACATGGACATTTTTAATGAAGCGACGATTCGTGAGCATATCCATATCGATGTCGATGTCATTCGTGAAATAGAGGCAGGCTTTACCGCCCTTTATGAAGGCAAAGCTGTTATGCCGCCAATTATGCGGATCGATATCCCAGAAAATAATGGGGAAGTCGATTCGAAATCAGCGTATATTCGGGGCGAAGATAGTTTTGCGCTAAAAATTTCCTCCGGTTTCTTCGATAACGATAAACTCGGTTTGCCAAGTACGGGTGGATTGATGTTTTTAATTAGTGCTGTCCACGGGCAACCGGTCGCTGTACTTCACGATAACGGTTATTTAACGGACGTACGAACAGCGGCAGCTGGAGCGGTGGCAGCGGATTATTTAGCAAATGAAGAGATCGAGACGGTCGGAGTAATCGGCTCAGGCGCGCAGGCACGCTATCAATTAGAGGCATTATCTAAAGTGCGTTCTTTTAACAACGTGATCGCATATAGTCGTACGAGGGAGAATGTCGAGCAATATTGTGAAGATGTAAGTCGGATGTATGAAATTGAAGCGATTGCGGCAGACGATGCCGAACAAGTTGCAAACAAAAGTGATTTAATTATAACGACTACCCAATCGTCGGAACCAGTCTTGCAAAAGGAGTGGATAAATCCAGGGACACACATTACAGCGATGGGAAGCGATGCACCGCATAAACAGGAATTAGATGAGGGAATTATTCAGCTTGCGGATATCGTCGTCTGTGATTACATCGAGCAATGTGAAGAGTGCGGTGAGTTACGCCGAGCGTTAGAGAAAAAGTTAGTGGATAAAAATAGCGTATTAGAGCTCGGTCAATTAACAAAACATAAACGGAAACCGCGTACGAGTAAAAACGATATTACCGTGGCGGATTTAACAGGTACAGGTGTACAAGATACGAAAATTGCGTTGTTAGCGTACAATCGATTAGCGGAAACTGTTGGGTAATGTCATAAAAGAATCATAACCTTAAGTCTAATGGGAATGTTGAGATATAGCGGGGCGGGTCGATCGAGGAGATTGGGTAAACCGTGTTAATCTTAACCGATGTCTAGACTTAAGGTTTTTTGCGTAACGGTCATTTTGCTAAACAGTTTTCAAGTTTTATTAGAACGTGTAATTCGTCTTATTATAGACAGACGGCGTGTTTATTTAGAAACTGAATCGGCTGTAACAAATAGATTTGTTGCTGTTTTTTATTGTACAAAGTATGTGTAACAAAAAGTGCATTTTCCCCTTTACATATTTTCTATTCAACTATACAATGTGTTCTATATCATTTTATTATTACGATTTCGTTAGGAGTATACACTTTGGAATTATCGTTATTATTTACGTTAATGTTAATCGGCTTGTTAGGTATCGGTTCACAATGGGTCGCTTGGAAGTTTAGTTTACCGGCGATTGTCATTATGTCTTTAGCGGGGCTATTAGCTGGTCCTGTTTTCGGTATTATGAATCCGCAAGAAGACTTCGGTGCGTTATATGATCCGGTTATATCGATGTCAGTTGCGATCATTTTATTCGAAGGTAGTTTAAACTTACGGTTTAAAGAATTACGTGGTCTTGGGAAGCCTGTTTTTCGAATTGCGACTGTCGGTGCATTTCTCGCATGGATATTAGGTTCACTTACGGCGCATTATATGGCAGGTTTGTCGTGGGAAGTGGCGTTCGTCATTGGCGGGCTTTTCATCGTGACGGGTCCGACGGTCATTATGCCGCTTTTGCGTCAATCAAAACTTAAACCTCGCCCAGCAAAAATTTTGAAATGGGAAGGGATCATCGTCGATCCGATCGGCGTGTTAGTCGCTGTGTTTGCGTTTGAAATCATTACGTTTTTTACGTCGGAGCAACAAGATGCGACGATGTTGTTACTTTTCTTTGCAGCGGCATTATTCGCAGTCATTTTAGGTTGGTTTTGTGGTCGAGTGCTCGGGTATATGTTTGAAATAGGGTTTATACCGGAGTTTTTAAAGTCACCGGTCGTCTTTGCCGTCGTTTTATTCTGTTTTACGTTATCGGATGAAATAACACACGGAACTGGATTGCTCGCGGTAACGGCGATGGGGATGACGATGGCGAATAGTGGAATTACGTCGTTGAACGATTTTCGCCACTTTAAGGAAAATATATCTGTTTTATTTATTTCCGGTATTTTTATTATGTTATCGGCTTCGTTAAAGATGGAAACAATTTTACAAATTTTTAATGCAAACATTATCGGATACGTCCTATTAATGATGTTTATCGTTCGGCCGCTATCAATCTTTTTATCGATGATTAAAACGGGGTTGTCGCTACAAGAGAAGTCGTTAATCGGTTGGATTGCACCACGCGGAATCGTCGCACTTACAGTATCGAGTTATTTTGCGACGATTTTATTAGATGCTGGTTATGAAGATGCGGAAATTTTAACGACGTTAACGTTCGGGCTCGTTTTCTTCACCGTCGTTGCGCACGGGTTTTCATTAGGTCCACTTGCAAAGCGCTTAAATTTATCGCTCGAGGGGAAGCCAGGGGTGTTGTTATTAGGTAGTAACCGGTTTACGGTGGAATTAGCAAAGTCATTAAAGAGTAACGGTTCGCCTGTTTTAATCGTTGACAACTCGTGGGTCAATTTACGCTTAGCACGTCAAGAAGGTGTTCCGTTTTATTACGGTGAAATTTTATCTGAGCAAACAGAGTACAATTTAGACACGATTCCGTACGATTTTATTATTGCGGCGTCGACATCGAATGCTTATAATTCACTCGTCTGTACAGCGTTTATGCCAGAGTATGGGCGGACGAATGTGTTTAAAGTGCATCCGAATGAGGCGGAAAATGAAGGGAACATCGTCTCGCAAGTCGGTGGGCGTTCACTCTGTCAAGAGGAAATTTCTTTACGCGAGTTAGTACAAAAATTAGAAAGTGGCTACGTCTTGCGACAGACGACGCTTACGTCACAGTTCGATTATGAATCGTATAAAGTGGAAAAGGATAATGAATCGATCTTTTTATATTTCATTAAGCCATCCGGGGCAATTTACTTTTATGCGAGCGATATGCGTGTGCAACCGACGGTAGGGGACAAAATTATTAGTTTATCGCCGCCCCATAAAGAAATTAAACGGATTCGGGAGAAATTAGAACGGATAAATGGAGAAAAATCGTAGTTTTCCGCATAAGTGTTGTGGAAGTCATATCGTCTAGCAAATAATCGATTTCTTTATCGTTTGAAGATTAAGCTACGTTTTTGAGCATGATGCATGGTGATAGCTTACTTGCTGAAAAGAAGCGAGGGCAAAATGGAGCTAAAAGGGATGGGGCAAAAGTGAATGGACGGAATCACTACTTAGTAGCGAGTCCGTCCATTTTTACTTGTATAAGGCAATAGTATTGTACAAACATTTTGTCGTTTTGTTGTACTAATTTGCGCTCTCATTGCTTCGAAAAGAGTTCGAAGCGTAATGTGGTATATAGTGTAGAAGCGGAACTTCTCGCTAGTCCTTATTAAGGGCGTAACATTACGCATCGAAAGATTCAAGTCGTTCGTTAATGTCTGCAATTTCTTTTTCGAGGCGTTCGAGCTGCTCTTGTGCGGAATGAATCCGACCGCCGACAACTTCGAGTTTATCGAGGTCGCCTTGGATGCGGACGTAATCAGACTTTAACTCTAACAGTTTTTGCTCAAGTTGTTTTTTATCCATTGTAACCTCCTACCTCTAGTGTACGCGATGTAGTTGGAGAAAAACAAGCACAACATTCGCGTGCGTTAAAAGCTGATTAAATCGGCACAATGTGCTATTATTTGACATATATAGTCCGTCGGGGAGGAAATGCATTGAGTACATGGCAAAAGACGTTTCAACGTTGGCAGCAAGCGGAGACGATACCTGCATCGTTGAAAAAATCATTACGTGAAATGGAACATGACACGGAACAAATAAAAGATGCTTTTTATAACTATATAACGTTCGGTACGGGTGGAATGCGCGGTATTTTAGGCCCTGGTATAAACCGAATGAACGTATTTACGGTGCGCCGTGCGGTAGAAGGGTTAGCTCGTTTTATTTCCGAGCATCGAGTTAATTATAAAGATCGTGGGGTTGTGATCGGGTACGATTCGCGTCATCAGTCGCGGGAGTTTGCGCTTGAAGCGGCGAAAGTTTTAGGCGTACACGGTATTCGTTCGTACGTATTTAAGACGTTATGTCCGACACCGCTATTATCGTTTGCCGTTCGATATTTCGGTGCGACGGCTGGTATTATGATTACGGCGAGTCATAACCCACCGAACTATAACGGATTTAAAGTATATAACGAACAAGGTAGTCAAATTACGTCGGAAGAGGCGGAAGCGATTATTGCGAACATTAACGGTGTGACTAATGAGTTAGCAGTGCGTGTATTGCCGGAAGAACAATTGGAGCGCGGGCAGTTGTTACAATGGGTTAATGGAGAAGCACACGCAGCATATTTAGAACAGTTGAAGACGATTACGAAACTAGATGCGGACACCGTATCGTTAGAAAAGGATCTTGCGATCGTCTTTACGCCTCTTCACGGAACTGCGTTGGATTTAGTCGACCGCGGTTTACGTCAGTTGAACTTTACGAACGTTCATTATGTGAAAGAGCAAACTGTAGCCGATCCGAACTTTTCTACTGTCGCATCACCGAATCCGGAGGAAAAACAAGCGTTTACGGAAGCGATTGCGTTAGGAAATAAAGTAGGTGCAGATATATTGCTTGCAACCGATCCGGATGCGGACAGATTAGGGGTTGCGGTAAAAGATGGACGCGGCGAGTATACCGTGTTAACAGGAAATGAACTCGGTTGCTTATTACTCGATTATATATTGCGTCATACGGATCCGTTACTATTTCCGAGTGCACGGATGATTAAAACAGTCGTTACGACAGAGTTAGGTCGAAAAATTGCCGCATCGTACGGTGTCGAGACGCTCGATACGTTAACGGGTTTTAAATATATCGGGGAGAAAATAAACGAGTTTGATGCAACTGGGGAGACGTTTATTTTCGGTTTTGAAGAAAGTTTTGGTTATTTAATCAACTCCTTTGCGCGTGATAAAGACGGTGTTCAAGCGACGGTTATGGCAGTTGAACTAGCGTATTACTGGCAGCAAAAAGGTAAAACGTTGCTACAAGCGTTAGATGAATTATATGCACGTCACGGCTATTTCAAAGAAGGGCTAGATGACCTCGTTTTAGAAGGGGTTACGGGACAAAAGAAAATTCAAGCGATTATGGAGACGTTCCGTCATGATTTGCGCGATGCGTTCGGTTCGATCAAAACTGTTGCGGTGGAAGATTATTTAGCGCAGCGTAAAGTTTTCGTTCAAGAAGATGAACGAAAAGAGTCGCTCTCGTTACCACGTGAAAATGCATTGAAATATGTTTTAGAAGAAAACTGTTGGGTCTGTTTGCGCCCGTCAGGAACAGAGCCGAAACTGAAGTGGTATTACGGTGCCTATGGAAAGACGCGGGAAGAGGTGGAGGCGCGCTATGACATGATGCAAGAGACATTGCGCGAAATTGTGCCAGCGGCGTTAAAAAGGGTCGTTAGCTAAACGTTGTGTTTGTTGCAGTTTTGTAACATTGTAGCATTGAAAATGACGCTTTTAAGTTATTTATCTTTTTCGGGCAGGAAAAGTCTTGTATACTAATAGTAGTAAAACATATCCATATGTGAATACGTATTGGGGAGTAGCTAGACAGCCGCTGTCGTCATTACGAGAATTGTTCTCCGGCACGGTTGGCAACAAAAAATGTTGTTAGCAAGACCTTTACGATTATTATGTTTTCGCTTTTTCATAAAAGCGTATCGTTTCAAGCATAATAACGTAAAGGTCGTTTTTTATTGGCAAAAAGGAGCGGACGAAACGTGGACATGCAGTTAATTATTGAATATGTATGGGTGCTTATTATTTTAGTAGGGTTAGAGGGGTTACTTGCGGCGGATAATGCGCTCGTCTTGGCGATTATGGTGAAGCATTTACCGGAAAAAGAGCGGCGTAAGGCGTTGTTTTATGGGTTGCTAGGGGCGTTCATATTGCGTTTCGGTTCGTTATTCATCATTTCGTTTTTAGTGAACGTTTGGCAAGTGCAGGCGATCGGGGCGCTATATTTACTCTTTATTGCGTTTAACCATCTGTTTAAAAAGACTCTAAATAAAGATACGACGAAAGTACCGAAAGAGTCGGCGAGCGGGTTTTGGTGGACAGTTATAAAAGTGGAAATTGCTGATTTAGCGTTTGCAGTCGATTCCATTTTAGCTGCGGTTGCCCTTGCGATCGCACTTCCACCGTCGAATTTATTTACGATCGGGAGTTTGGACGGAATGCAATTTCTCGTTATTTTCATCGGCGGGATGATCGGTGTTATTTTAATGCGCTTTGCAGCAGATGTGTTCGTTCGTTTGTTGTATAAACGACCAAGTTTGGAAGTGGCAGCCTTTTTAATCGTCGGATGGGTCGGGGTGAAGTTGCTCGTTCTCGTTTTGGCGCATGAAGATATCGGGATTATTCCGTTGTCGTTTGTCGAGTCAGTCGGTTGGAAGCTCACGTTTTATATTGGGCTTTTCGTCATCGCTTTAGCTGGCTGGGGTTATTCGAGTTATTTGTTGCGAAAAGAAGCGTAGTGGCAGCTAGGCAGAGTGATACGTTTCGAATTGCTTCTTTGTCCAATTTGTTACACTTTTTTAAAAGAATGGCGAACTACTGTCTCAACAATTTTAATTTTGGTATAATAGAGAAATAATCAACAGGTAGGTAGTACTGTGTTACATGAAATCGGAAGGGGTAATTTGAAAGATGGTAGAAGAAAATTATCGTGTAGAAGAAGATTTGCTTGGCAAGAAGGAGGTCCCTGCTGCTGCGTATTACGGAATTCAAACGATCCGTGCAAAAGAAAACTTTAATATTACGGGGTATACAATCGATCGTGAATTAATTAAAGCGATTGCACTCGTTAAAAAGGCGGCAGCACTTGCGAACATGGAAATAGATCGGCTTGAGGACACGATAGGCACTGCCATCGTTAAAGCTTGTGATGATGTTATTGCAGGAGAGCTTGACGATCAATTTATTGTTGATCCAATTCAAGGTGGTGCTGGCACATCTGTCAATATGAATGCAAACGAAGTAATCGCCAACCGTGCTCTTGAATACATAGGGAAGGAAAAAGGAGACTACGACACGATACACCCGAACATGCACGTCAATATGGCA
The DNA here is from genome assembly GCA_035303165.1 of Pseudogracilibacillus sp. Taxonomy (GTDB): domain Bacteria; phylum Bacillota; class Bacilli; order Bacillales; family Amphibacillaceae; genus Pseudogracilibacillus. The sequence continues at coordinate 26,539 of DATGRY010000014.1, read as the reverse complement.
CAATCGACAAACGATGCGTTTCCAACAGCGATTCATATATCGACGGTTCACTTTATTGATCGTCTATTAAAAACATTACGCCAATTACACGATGCGTTTGCAGAGAAAGCGGAAGAGTTCGATGAAGTAATTAAAATGGGCCGGACGCATTTGCAAGATGCCGTACCAATTCGTCTAGGGCAGGAGTTTGGTGCCTACGCGCAAGTTCTTGCACGTGATATAAAACGAATCGAACGGTCGAAAGAGGCGCTAAAAGAAGTAAACCTTGGCGCGACAGCTGTCGGAACAGGTCTTAACGCCGACCCACGTTATATTAGACGGTCCGTTGAAATATTAAACGAATTGACAGACTGTAACTTCGTCAACGCTGAGAACTTAGTAGACGGTACGCAAAATACGGATGCGTACACAGAAGTATCTTCCGCACTAAAAATTTGTATGGTTAATATGTCGAAAGTAGCGAACGACTTACGATTAATGTCTTCTGGCCCTCGAGCGGGTTTTGCTGAAATTAATTTACCAGCTCGTCAACCAGGTTCATCGATTATGCCTGGAAAAGTGAATCCAGTTATTTGTGAAGTCGTTAACCAAGTGGCATTTCAAGTCGTCGGTAACGATGTGACAATTTCGATGGCTTCTGAAGCAGGTCAGTTTGAATTAAACGTGATGGAGCCAGTACTCGTCTATAATTTACATCAATCACTTCGTATTATGGATCGTGTATTACGAGCATTTTCTGAATTTTGTATTGAGGGTATCGAAGCGAATATAGAACGTTGCCGTGCTTACGTCGATCAAAGTGTCGGGATCATTACTGCATTGAATCCACATATCGGATATAAAGCGGCAACAGAGGTGGCAAAAGAAGCAATCAAAACCGGTACATCTGTACGTGACATCATTTTACGTGAGAAAATTTTATCTAAAGCAGCACTCGATCAAATTTTAGATGCGCACGAAATGACACGACCTGGCATTGCTGGTGAGCCGTTAAAGTTAAACAAAGAGTAACGGAATCGGCCTATCGGATAAATGATGAAAGAATCGATAGAAAACTCGTAGCAATTGAATGAATTGCTGCGAGTTTTTCTCATTCACATAATGCAGACCATTTGTGAATAGTTGTGAACACATACCGATCTCAATAAAAGATGCCGTTCAGAACAAACATATCGACATCCAATACACAATTAATCCACAACCAATCCACATGCCTGTGGAAAACTTGCGATTTATCCACAAAACAAACTTCCTTTTCACTTTATGTAGTTTTATTTTACTTAGATGTAGCACGAAAGCGGGTGTCGTGCTAAGATAAAAGTAACGGTTGAAAGCGGTTTCCCCCATTTTAACGAGCGATTATCTCATTTACGCAAAGAAATGGAGAGTGAAACGAATGGCAGTTTCGGTACAAGAAATTGTGAACTTACCAATTTTTAATACAGCAAAAGTATTGACCGGTATTGAACTTTTGGACCAACGGGAAGTCGATTGGATGTCGGCTATAGAAAGACCGGTGGAAAATTTCGTTCGTAAAAATGAATTTATTTTAACGACAGGTGTCGGTTGCGAGGAAGATCCACAAGCGCTTTATGAATTCGTCTTAGACGTATATGAGTCGGGTGCAGCTGCCCTTGGAATTGCAGTTGGTCGTTATATTTTCGATATTCCTGAGGAAATTATTACGTTTGCTGAGCAAAATGATTTTATTTTAATGGAACTACCTTGGGAATTGCGTTTCGCCGATTTACAACGGGAGACGATGAAGCTTATTAATGAGAGTAAAGAACGTTCTAAACAAGGTGGTCGCGATATTCAACGGCAATTAATTGACTTTGTCATTCAGGGGAGAACATTAATTCAAATTTTTCGCTTTTTCGAACAAAAAATGCAATGTAAACTTACTTTTTTCGATAGTAAAGGTCGATTACAAGGAACAGGTGATGATCCGGAAAAGTTAGTACGTGCTTGGCAAAACTATGTAAATAAAGAAAAAGTACAATACGCAAAACCGTCTTTTCTCCATGTTGAAAAAATTGTCACTTCTAAACATTGTTTGTTGAAGAAAAATATTACATCGACGAGTCGAAGTTCGACGGAGGGGTATTTTGTCGTCGAAGTACCGAGCGAAAGCGCGATTTCGAATGAACTACTTCATGGCTTAGAAAGTTTATCAGCAGCTACGGCACTTTGGATTTCACGCGAAGATGCGATTGTAAAAACAGAAATGCGGCTTCGTAACGAATTTATTTGGGGTCTTGCTGCCAACGAATTAAAAAGCGAAGATTTAAACGTTCAATCGCGTGCAAAATTGTTCGGCTATAATATTACCGTACCGTACTTATGTGCGGTTGGCTCATCGGATAATTTTGATGAATTAACGGAAAAAGAGTATCGTGATATCGATGCCGGTTTTAAAAGTATTATTTATTATATTGAGGAAGAAGTTCGTCAAGCGGCTGAGACGGTAAATCGACACGTAGCTTTTACGTTTCATAATGATCGTCTCATCATTTTTTTAGAAGCGGGAAAGGCTGAACAAAAAACTGTCCACCATTTTCTCGATTTAGTCGATAAACGTCTACATGAGCTCATCCCTGGTGTCGTGTTCACGTGGGGAATTGGCATGCATTCGGACGGGTTGAACAAATTTCATCAAAGTTATAAAAAAGCTAGTTCCGCCCTCGATTTAGCTCTGTCACAAAAAGAACCAGGTGGTCGGGTCCATTTTGAAGATACGCAACTTAATCGACTACTTCTTCATTTAGCGAACAACGAAGAAGTTCGAGAAATAACGAAAGCGACGATTGCCCCGTTAATCGAATATGAAAAAAATCGTGAAATGGATTTAATTAATACGTTCATTGCATACGATAATCAAAACGGAAACGTTAGCCAAGCAGCCCGTGTATTAAATTTACATCGACAGTCGTTATTGTATCGTTTACGGAAAATTGAAAGCTTAACGAACTTATCACTCGACCATCCGGATGATGTCTTTTTATTAAATATTAGTATTAAAGTTTGGTTAACGGGAGCATTTCAAGTAGAAGATTCATAAAGACCTTTAGCTGTTTCGACTTGCGAAAAAAGTCGAAAGCTAGCTAAAGGTTTTTTGTAGTAACATGTTTTATTCCTCTAGCATCCTCAGTCGTTATGACGAAACGCTACTTTACAAATCGATCTCTGTCTTTCCATCACAATGCTATCATCGGACAAACTTTCTATCGATGTTAAAAGTATTATATAAATCATGCATCGAACTAACTTGTTTAAAATTGCGAGGGAACGCATTGTACGTATGCATTAACAAGTATTCATACAATTTGTATAACTACAAGATTAAAAAGTTCATACATTGTAGCAATTGTTTCTATCAATTTACAAATCGTATAATGATAGGTGAAATCGTATGAACTGTTCATTGCCAACTATAGCGGTAGAGGAGGGAACGAATTGCATGCTAATTTTTACCGAAGACGAGATTCGCGATTGTGTGCAACTAGATAAAGCCGTATTTACTTCCATAGAAAAGGCTTTCACATCACTAGCAGCAAATAAAGTCGAAATGCCACCAACATTGCGAATAAATATTCCGAAAAATGACGGAGAAGTCGTTTTAAAAACAGCTTACATTCCCGATGATCCGCTGTTTGCGATTAAAGTATCTTCTGGTTTTTTTCGCAATTATATGGTCGGTTTACCGAGTATGGGTGGATTAATGTTGTTAATGAACGCTCAAAACGGTAGACCAGAAGCAATTTTATACGATAACGGATATTTAACAGATGTACGTACTGCCGTTACAGGCGCCATTGCAGCGAATTATTTGGCAAATGAGACAATTGACGCTGTCGGAGTGATCGGAACTGGTTCGCAGGCACGATTACAATTAAAAGCATTAAATGTAGTACGTAACTTTAAACGAGTGTATGCCTATGGACGTTCACAAAAAAATATGTTTGAAATGAAAAAAGAAATAGAAAATGCGTTACAAGTTGAAGTTTTTCTAGCGGAAGATGCGCAAGAAGTCGTGGAGAATAGTGAACTATTAATTACGGCAACACCATCGCAAGAAGCGATCGTAAAAAAAGAATGGGTAAAACGTGGCACCCATATTACTGCTGTTGGGGCAGATGCAGTATATAAACAGGAGCTTGATCCACAGTTATTTCAAAAAGCTACTAGTATCGTCTGTGATGAAATTGAACAATGTCGTGATCACGGAGAGTTACGGATAGTGTACGAACAAAATGTAGCAATAGATGAAGGGAAAATTTGTACATTAGGAGAGTTGATTTTATCGAAAGGTAAGGGCAGAACTGATGAAAATGACGTAACGATTGCAGATTTAACTGGAACAGGAGCACAAGATACGCAGATCGCCCTTTTTGCATATAAAAAATTAACAGAAGAAAAGTGAGCGTGATCTGAAATGAAAATTGTAAAAGGAGCTGAATCCTTATTTGAACAATTAAAACTTTGGCGACGTTACTTACATGAACATCCTGAATTAAGCTTTCAAGAAGTAGAGACAGCGAGATTTGTCGCTAATGAGCTAGCGAAGATTCATAATGTTTTTGTAGAAACAAATATTGGTGGAAATGGTGTCGTTGCTACGTTAACGACAGGGACAGGACCGACGATTGCTCTTCGTGCGGACATGGATGCATTACCGATACAAGAAGAAAACGATCATTCGTTCGTATCGAAACATGATGGTGTCATGCATGCGTGTGGACACGATGCGCATACGTCGATGTTACTTGGAGCTGTTCATTTGTTAGCGGAGCAATTTGAACGTGGTGAATTAAGTGGAACAGTAAAATTTATTTTTCAACCGGCAGAAGAAAGCACGGACGAACATGGCTTATCGGGTGCGCCTTATATGATTCAAGACGGTGCAATCGATGACGTCGATGCGATCGTCGCGTTACACGTCTGCCCGTGGCATCCTGTAGGAGTCATTCAAATGAATAATGGCTATAGTATGGCGAATGTCGATGTGTTTGAAGCGACACTACGGGGCACCGGTGGACATGGCGGCTATCCGCATTTAGGAACGGATCCATTATGGATGCTCGGTACGATTTTACAGACGTTTTATGGAACGGTTGGAAGACGTATTTCTCCATTAGACATTGTCGCTGCGAGTATCGGCAAAATAGAAGCAGGTGCAGTTAGTAACGTTATTCCGTCGGAAGTGACGATTGAGGGCACGTTACGAACGTATTCACCGGAAGCACGTGAACGGTTAGCACAAGAAGTAGAAAATGTATTTAAATTAGCGGAGACGTTCGGTGGTTCATATGAGTTTTATTTAGAAAAAGGTGAACCAGCATTAAATAATAATATGGAAGTGAACATGCTCATCGAGCAAGCGGTGAAAGAGTTGTATCCTGACATGCACATTCATTGGGAGCCTTTCGGTATGGCAGGGGAAGATTTCGGTTATATGACGGAAAAAATTCCTGGTTCTATGTTCTTTTTAGGTTGTTCGCTAGAAGATGGCTTGGATCGTGATTTGCATACACCTATTTTTGATATCGATGAAAATTGTTTACCTATCGGTACAGCTATTTTCGTTGCAACGGTAAATAAGTTTTTAAAATCGGAAGAAAGCAAAAATCCGATGAACGGAAATAATATTTTGAGGGGTGCGTGAGCGAATGATGACTGTCACGGATAAAAAGAAGATGTTACTTGCTGGTACGTGGGTAGAGAAGGACGAAACGATAGACGTGTATGATCCGCAAGATAACAGCCTCATTACAACTGTGCCGAAAGCATCGCGAGGGGATATGTTGCGCGCAATTGAGGCTGCTGAAGAAGGGGCGAAAATTGCCGCGAGTATGCCTGTCCATGAACGAGTGACAATTATCGAGCGGGCAGCTTCATATATCGAAATGAACCGTGAAGTATATGCGGAAACGATCGCCAGTGAGGGAAGTAAGACGATTACAGAAGCACGTGGGGAAGTTGCTCGTTGTATAAATACGTTACGATTAAGTGCGGAGGAAGCGAGTCGTATTTATGGGGAAACGATCCCGTTCGATCAAATGCCAGGTCATGAAAATCGTGTCGGTTACTATTATCGTTTTCCGATCGGAATTATCGCAGCTATTACACCGTTTAACGATCCGTTAAACTTAGTAGCCCACAAAATCGGGCCTGCAATTGCATCAGGAAATGCGATGATCGTAAAACCTGCAACGATGACTCCACTTAGTGCACTGCTACTTGCTGAAGCATTCGTTGAAGCAGGATTACCACGAAACATTTTATCTGTCATTACAGGAAGTGGTTCGGAAGTAGGCGATGTGTTAGTGTCACATCCGTCGATTCGGATGGTATCGTTTACGGGTGGATTAGAGACGGGAACACATATTGCAAACAAAGCAGGATTGAAGAAGTTAAGTATGGAACTCGGTTCAAATTCGCCTGCGATCGTTTTAGAAGATGCTCATGTGGAACATGCGGTAGAAAGCTGTGTTGCTGGTGCCTTTGGCGCCGTCGGACAAAACTGCCTCGGTGTTCAACGAATATTTATCGACTCTTCCATTTATGACTCATTTGTAGAAAAGTTTGTTGCCGAAACGAAAAAACTAAAAGTCGGCGACAAAATGGATGAAGCGACCGATATGGGGCCGCTCATTTCGGAAGCGGAAGCGGAGCGAGTAGAGCGAATTGTTGAAGAAGCGATCGAGCAAGGAGCAACGTTGCTTACGGGAGGCAAACGAGATGGTGCCTTTTATGAACCGACAGTATTAGCAGACGTATCACCGCATGCAACGATCGTTCGTGATGAAATATTCGGTCCTGTCGTTTCTTTATTCGCAATCGAATCGCTAGAGGAAGCGGTTGAACGGGCTAATGATGTACCGTTTGGATTGCAAGCGGGAATTTTTACGAAAAACATCGCAGCAGCATTTCATGCGATACAACATTTAGAAGTTGGCGGCATTATGATTAACGACAGCAGTGATTATCGAATCGATGCGATGCCGTTCGGCGGTGTGAAAGGATCGGGACTCGGTCGAGAGGGCGTACGCTACTCCATTTTAGAAATGACCGATCCGAAGGTTGTAAACTTTAAGCTAGGGTAATTATTGTTCGTTGAAAATAGAAGATTCATAGGATGAGTATTGTCGACGTGCACGTCTGTTTTAGTAAGCAGCGTTACGAGATTGAAGCGTGCGCCGTGCTTTCAGCTAAACGTACTCGATTGCGTCAGCGTATCGGTTTGGCCAGTGCCTTCAACACGGCGGGAGGGGTACCGTAATACGCCGAGTACGGTGTCGCTGCAGTTTTCACGGCAAGATATGGCGAGCGCAGCGCACGGGCGAAGTCTACCGGTAAGCTAAGGGCATTAAGCTACAGTGGTAGTCTTTGCCGCTAAAATAGTTCGCTATTTTCACTGCTGCTTTTACGTTATGCGGGCAAGTCCAAGGCCTAAAATAAAAGAAAAACGACTATAAGGAGGAATGGAACAATGGCTTCCATCATGAATAAGCAATTTACGAAAGAGGATTACATTCAGTTTGATAAACAGCACTTTATGCACCCAACATCGAACTTAAAACAGTTACAAGATGACGGGCCTACATTCATTTTTACGGAGGCAGACGGCATATATTTAACAGATATCGATGGGAAAAAATATATCGATAGTTTGTCGTCGCTTTGGAACGTAAATGTTGGTCACGGCCGTACTGAAATTGGCGACGTAGCGAAAGAACAAATTGAAAAACTCGCATTCACATCTGCATTTAGTAACTGGAGTCATGAGCCAATTATTCGTCTCGCAAAAGAGCTCACACGCTGGACACCAGGAGATTTAAACGTCACGTTCTTTACGAGCGGTGGATCCGAAGCGAACGATACGGCATTTAAAACGGTACGCCACTACTGGAAAATTAACGGGCGTCCAGAAAAGAAAAAGATCATTTCCCGTAAACAGTCGTATCACGGCGTAGCGATGGGAGCGACTAGTGCGACAGGTATTCCTGAATTCCATACGTTTACGACGTCGATTGCACCTGACTTTTATTACGTCGACAGTACGATCGAAGCGCTTGAAGAAATGATTGAAAAAGAAGGTGCAGACACAATCGCTGCATTTATTTCCGAACCAGTTCAAGGTTCCGGAGGGGTAAACTTGCCGGCAGACGGTTACTTTAAAAAAGTGCGTGAACTTTGTGATAAACACGACATACTATTTATCGCAGATGAAGTAATTTGCGGATTTGGCCGCACGGGAACGAATTTTGGTATGGAAAACTTCGGCGTTACCCCTGATATAATTACGATGGCAAAAGGGGTTACGAGCGGCTATGCGCCATTAGGCGGTATGATTATTTCCGAACGTCTCCATAAAGAACTGTATGAAAAAACGGACGGTATATTCTGGCACGGGTATACGTACAGTGGGCATCCAACAGCGGCGGCAATTGCGATGAAAAACTTAGAAATTATCGAAGAAGAGAATTTAATCGAAAACGTTCGTGAAGTCGGCGCCTACATGATCGAAGGGTTTGAATGGATTAAAGAACAAAACGAATGTGTGATCGATGCTGAGGGAATCGGAATGTTGGGCGCGATTCGTATCGCACGCGAATCTGATGAAGTAGAGCCGATCGGTCCGAAAGTCGTTCAAGAAGCTTTAACACGTGGACTCATTTGTCGCTCCGTCGTTTATGGAGGTCAAGATACGTTAGCATTTGCACCACCATTTATTACGACGAAAGAACAGATGGATGACATCGTAACGATTATAGACGATTCAATGAAAGCAGTTGTTTAATCAAAACTGTATTCGAATCACTATATGAATGTAGAGTTAAAGTGAGTGTATAAATACTGAAGTATAACACGTTACACTTTTCATGCCAAAGCACAACGAAAAGTGAATATAAAAATAAATAATAAAAGTGCAGCACTACGTAAATGTGCATCCTAGCTCCTTTATGAAAAAATAAAGTATATGTACGTAGTGCGCACCAATTTAACAGTAGCATCGCTTTGAACTACTTCCATGTACCTCTTTTTACATAAAAGGATAAAAAATTAAACAAATTGTATAACGATATTTTTTAAAATTCATACACATTACACATTGAACTCGAAAGATTGAATTTTCTATAATGAAAGGCAACAAATAGATAACGATCGAACTTGAAAGCGGAAACAACTAGGATCTTAAAGGAGTGCAACAAGACGATGCAACCATACGGTTGGCGAGCTAAACTAGGATTAATTTACATTGCATCAGCATACGCGATGGAAGTTGAGTTTCAAAAAATGGCTCCGCCAGGAGTGACAACACATACAACACGCGTTTCATTAGGGGATCATCCTGAACAATTTTCAATCGGTGATTTAACGAACTTAAGGACCGATGCTTTGCAAGCGACAAAACTTTTAGCGCAAGCACCTTTGCAAGCGATTGCATTCGGTTGTACGAGTGGAAGTTTCGTTCAGGGAAGAAGTGAAGACCTTACTTTCATTGAAGAAATGGAACGTATCGCACAAATTCCGTGCACGACGACTGCAAATGCAATCGTACATGCATGTAAAGCATTAGATGTAGAAAAAATTGCAATGGCGTCGCCATACAGTTTAGAAGTAAATGAATTAGCTCACGCCTATTTTCTAGAAGCGGGTATAGAGATAGATCATATGACAGGATTAGGACTAATGAATGATTACGCCATATCGGCGTTAACGTTACGCGATATGTATAAGATGGCGACGCAAGCGTATACAGAAGATGCGCAAGCACTATTTTTATCGTGTACAGGTTTAGCGACGATGCCACTTATAGAAAAACTGGAGGAAGATTTAGGGATTCCGGTAGTGACATCTAATCAGGCGACACTTTGGCATACGTTACGTCTAGCAAAAGTAAAAAATAGAAATACATCCTTTGGTACATTGTTTCAACATTAAAAACGATGAAAAGACGTTACGGGTGCCTCCATTACTCGTATTCGTTTGTCATCGATATTAATTTACTAGATTAGTGTAAAACTACCGTTACTCATATTCGAGTCGTACATGTTCGATATGTAATGTGATGAAAAAAGAGGGGGTGGATGCATGCAAGTTTTACGTTTTATCGATCGTTTGTGGGTGCATGTAGAGCAAGCAATTTTAAGTATTACGACGATAGCGATGAGTGTGATGCTCGTTGGTAATGCGATTAGTCGATACTTTTTCAACAAAAGTTGGCCATTTACAGAAGAAATAGGTAAGATGGGAATTTTAGTATTAACGTTCATGGGGTTAGGTTATGCAGCACGAAAAGGGATGCACATTGAAATGTCAGGGGTATTCGATCTCTTGCCAAACAAAGTAAAAAGAATTTTAAGAATTTTCATAAATTTAGTCTCCAGTATCATCTTAATCATTTGTACGTATTTAGCATTCCGTTACGTTATTCATTTGTACGACTTAAACCAAGTATCGACAATTCTACGTTTACCACTTTATTTAACGATGGCCGTCATTCCGCTCGGATTTCTATTAGCAACTATTCGATACTTTGTAGATTTTATTCAGACGATTTTAGTAAAGGAATATGAAGATCCGAAAGAAGAAATCGAGCCGGCGGAACAGGTGAAACTGTAAAAAGCATGTGAGGAGGAGCTTAATTGTGCTTTGGCTAATTATCGCCTTATTATTCATCATGTTATTTATGAACTTTTCCATCATGGTCGTCTTACTTACTGTAGCACTACTCATGATGGTCATCATGGCACCAGATTTAAACTTAGTTATGTTCATTCAACAACTATCAAGTAGTATTGAATCGTACGTGTTACTTGCGATTCCGATGTTCATATTTGCAGCGGATATTATCGTAGAGGGACGTACGGCAAATAGATTGTTAGACTTTGTCAAAGATATGTTCGGACATATTCGGGGTGGAACAGGAATCGTTGCAGCGGCAACGAGTACGATGTTCGGTTCAGTCTCTGGTTCGTCCCAAGCGACAATCGCTGCGATCGGACGACCGATGCGTAACCGGGCACTCGAATACGGTTATGAAGATTCGCACATTATGGGATTAATCGTAAATTCAGCAGGAATTGCCATTTTAATCCCACCTAGTATTGTCATGATTTATTACGGTATGTTAACAGGAACGTCTGTCGGAGATTTATTTATCGCAGGAATTATACCAGGGTTAATGATTTTTCTTGGCTATGCGGTATGGGAGTTTTTCATCGCCATTAAAAAAGATATTCCTGTAGAGCCAAAGGCGACATGGAAACAGCGTTGGGAATCGTTCAGGCGAGCCATATTAACGTTCGGCTTTCCAATTTTAATTCTCGGTGGAATATATTCCGGAATGTTTAGCCCAACGGAAGCAGCAGCTTTTTCTGTCTTATACGCTTTTATATTAGAATTTATTATATTTCGTTCCGTAAAAGTGACGGAAATTTACCGAATAGCAATATCAACGGGTGTTGTCACGAGTATCGTTTTCATTTTATTAGCTGCTGGTGGTGCCTTTTCGTGGATCATCTCGTATTTACGAATCCCACAAATATTAACGGAAACAGTACTCGGGCAAGATCCGTCGCAATTACAAATTTTACTCATTATGTCAGCGTTCTTCCTTATTTCATGTATGTTCGTTGACTCGTTAGTTGCGATTGCTATTTTAACACCGATCTTTTTCCCGATCGCTGTTACAGCAGATATTCACCCTGTTGCAATCGGAATATTAATTACGTTACAAGCAACGTTAGGAACGGTTACGCCACCATTCGGTGTAAACATATTTACGGCGTGTGCTATCTTTAAACGGCCATATTTAGAAGTTGTAAAAGGAATTGTTCCATATATCGTCATCTTTTTACTCGTTAATATGTTGTTAATTTTTAAACCGGACATCATTATGATTTATCAAGATATACTTGGCACATCAAAAGGTGGATAAACAATCATGTAGCTCGCCGAGGGGGTGTACAAATATATTGTTACAAGGCGAGTAACTGGTTTAATGAATAATAAAAAGGAGGAATCATGTTGTTGAAAAAAACGAGGTATATGTTGCTTATGCTTATTGCCATTGTCGCACTTGCATTAGTTGCATGTGGTGGTGATGACGCAGCTGACTCGACTGATACAGGAGATACGGAAGCGGAAACGAACGAAGGAGAGGCTGATGCTGGGGGCGAAATAACGCTGAAGTTCGCCCACGAGGAAGGTCAGGGTGACGTACAAGACTTGTATGCAAACAAGTTTAAGGAGTTAATTGAAGAAAAGACAGATGGGCGTATTACTGTAGATGTATATACAGCGGGTACACTCGGAACGAACATGGACGTACTCCAGTCACTTCAAACAGGTGCAATTGAAATTGCCATTACTTCACCAGGATTCTCGGGGGACGTTATTCCAGAATCAAACATTATGTCGATTCCGTTTTTATTCTCGGATAATTTAGAAGTAAACAAAAAAGTATTAAATGAAAGTGAAGCGTTATACGGTATTTTAGCCGATAAGTATGATGAAAAAGGGTTGACGCCATTTAAGTTCTGGCTCGAAGGATTTATGTGGTGGACAGCGAACGATCCGATCACAACTCCAGAAGAGATGTCTGGTGTGAAGTTACGTACAATGCCGTCAAACTTAATTACAAAGTCGTATGAGCATATGGGAGCAAACCCAACGCCGACAGACTCTGGTGAAATTTATACGATGTTACAGACAAAGGGTATTGATGCACAAGAAAACCCATTATTTTATATCGTTAGCAGTAACTTCTTAGAAGTACAAGATTATTTAATGGATTCAAAGCATCACATTTACACGACAGTAACAGCTGCAAACAAAGATTTCTTTGAATCGTTACCAGAAGAAGATCAAGATATAATCCGTGAAGTAGTCGAAGAAGTAAATGATTGGTCGTTTACGATGCAGGATGAAGAGATGCAAAAAGCACTTGAAGCTGCAAAAGAAGAAGACGTCGAAATTATCGAATTAACGTCTGAACAGCGTGAGGCATTCCGTGAGTTATCGTTACCAGTACGTGACGATTATGCAGCTGAAAGTGATGCAGCGAAAGAAATTTTAGAAATTATTGAGCAAGAAATAGAGGAAGCAGAAGCAGAGTTCGGTGGATAAGTTAGTGTAAAAAATGTATGCGGCGATGAAGAATAAAATAACGTTTTCGAAAATTTAGTAAGTAGAAACGGTGTCAACTATGTGAGAAATTTTCTGCAATAAAGTAGTTAGCACGTATAATTTACGTAAATATTGAACAAAGTACGAAAGAATTGAAAAGTGGGGAAAGATTTTGTAATAGAAAAGGTAAGCGGTATGCATGAAATAACGTAACTGAAGGAGGGATAAACGAACTTTCATTTTCGAAGTCATATGAAATAACTCGCCGCATACGTTATTTATGAATGGTCTATAGCAATATCGATTATTGCTGTAGGCCTTTTCCATTTTCACAATTCGTAAAGTATATCTATTCACTTACTCGCTTTAAGTATCGTATTGTTCAAGAATTTATTGATCGGGTATAACAACATTTTTTATAGTCCTGTTATCGTACGTCATAGAACAACAGAAAGTATACGATAACAAATTTCGACTTCTGACGAATAACGTAAAAACTTGCGCATATAGATGTAGAAAACTAACTAATTTTCAGTTACTTTTTGTTTTTTTAAAAAATTGCATTGATTAAAAATTCTGTCATATGTATAATGATGGAAAATATGTGTATAGGGAAAGGGGCTTGTCGGATGTTGAGTTGGGAGGAAATGTATAAACGAACTGAACAAATGCTAGGCAGACGATTAAAGCCGGGCGAGGAGCGGTTTTTAATTTGGTTATTTGAGCGTTATGAAGAAGAAGCGAAATTAAAGGAAAAACAGCGGTAAATCCGTTATCATTTACATACGAACGTTAATATTTCCATCTCTCTTTTTCACGTGGTATAGTATAGTGTTGAGGGGTGATTCCTTTGCAAATTTCCGCAAAGACGATTGTACATAAAATGGAACAACAATTGCAGTTAGCAAAACAAGCTCAGTTAGACCGCGATACGTTTCGCTTACATATCGCAAAAGTGAAAATGCTTGCAGAACTATTATTAGAAGAAGACGTAGCGGATGCGAAGGCTAATGCGGATTTAGCGCGCGCGGTCATGGAAGCGAGAGAAGAAGAACGCGATATGAAAAAGAAACTGCATCATTCACATGAATCACCGTATGAAGATGATGGTACTTCTATTTTCGATTTTTAACAGTGAAAGAGGGAAAGACAAACATGAAAGCATTATTTATCATCGGTATTATTAATGGATTTTTAGCGGTTGCATTAGGTGCTTTCGGTGCCCACGGGTTAGAGGGGAAAATTTCCGATAGTGCGTTAAAGACTTGGGAAAAAGCAGTAACGTATCAAATGTTCCATACGGGTGCGATATTAATTACGGGATTATTATTATTGAAAACGAAAGCGTCCGTATTTTTATGGTCTGGTTGGCTCTTCTTTATCGGTATTATTCTCTTTTCAGGAAGTTTATATTTTTATTCGACGACAGGCGTTCGTTCTTTGGCAATGATTACACCGTTCGGTGGAGTGACATTTTTAATCGGCTGGATCGTGCTCGGTTACGCAGTGTCTCGCTACATATCGTAAAAATATAACATAGAAATGGTTAACGGAAAAATAATAGGTAAATGAGTAGAATGAGTAGAATAAAACTTTGTATGCCCGATTTTATACTTGCGTGCGGCTTTCGTGCATCGTAAAATAAAAGCGCCTCACTCCCGAGACTTATGATGAGGAGACATATGCTGATGAGTAGAAAGGGGAACAGTTGTTTTACGATTAATAAAACTGCAAAAACGATTGCTGCACATAACGTTATTATATGAATGAAAGCTACTTTTTTAATCGTTTTAAAATGCATGACACTCACCTACTCATCCCTTTCCTTACTATACATATGCATGTTCATTGGACGTATACAATGGATTGATAATTTCATAAAAGTATTACAGCTTCGTTCCTTAGTAAAAGACGATGAGAAATTGAGTTATCGTAAAAAAAGCACTGCTTGCGTCACGTAAGTGATGTGCACCTTTTAAGTTTTTTTGTCTAACTTAAGGGGTGCGCATCAAAGACACAGGCAGTGCTTTCATATTCTCTAGGTGAAAATCTCGATTTTAAGAGCAATTTTACTCTTCGTTATACAGCTAAATAATTGTTTAATTCATCTTTTTCCATTTTCGTTCCGACGAAAAACTGACCGAACTCTCCGTAACGAGAACTTACTTCGTCAAAGCGCATTTCGTAAACAATTTTTTTCAACTCTAATACGTCGTGGGCAAATAGTGTTACGCCCCACTCCCAGTCGTCGAAACCGATTGAACCTGTAACGACTTGTTTCACTTTACCAGCATATTTTCTCCCTGTTTTACTATGCTCATATAGTAATTTACCACGTACGTCGAAATCTAGCGTATACCAGTTTTCATCTTGCACACGACGACGGTTCATCGGATAAAATGACATGTAATCCCACTTCGGTAAAATCGGATACATTTTTTCTTGGATATACGGGCTTTTTTCTAAATCTACATCGGGATCCTCTGGCTGATAACGGGATACTTCTGTTACGGAAACGTAGGAGTGCATCGGAATGAGAAATTCGCCGAGCGTCGACTTATTAATTTCTGTTTCAATCTCATTTAATTCTTCCATCGTCGGACGTAAAAACATAAATATGAAGTCCGCCTTTTGTCCGATCACTTTATAAAAAGCATGACTTCCTTTTTTTGCTTCTTCCGTCGCTTCCCACTTATTTAAAAGCTCAGTAAACTCTGTGACCGCTTTTTCTCGTTTTTCGGCATCGGCGTATTTCCAACTTACCCAGTCGATCGCTCGTAAGTCGTGTAAACTGTACCAACCGTCAAACGTTTTCACTGCTTTAACCATATGTAAACTCCTCCATTATTTTTAAAATTGTGTTTAGACTTACTATATCATAACAATGTACATGTAAAATGACATCTTATAAAATGTCATAAAAACGATATAAATAGGTACATGTTTTTTTAAAAAAACTTAAGTTATTTCATGACGTTTTATCGTGCTTCATGTTCATTTAATAATAGTGGGGATGCTTTCTTATTCCGTTGTTTCATCTGAATGAGTCGTTTATAAAAAACGTCCCGCTCCGATTCGATATATGCATTATTACTCGTAACGTTGCCGTTTGTTTGTACATACGATTCGATTCGCTCGCTTATTTCTTTGACGGTAAATGGTGCGTCGACGAGTTCGCTAATCGTACCCATAACGCTTGGGTTTACGTCGGGGTATGTAAATGTTGTCGGTTCTCCTTTCATACTCCGTTCATAAAAGTTTTTAACGATCGTCGCCCGCTCTCTACTGTTACCACTAATATCGAGATAAACTTGGACAGCGACACCGTTACGTACGCGTCGTTGTGAAATGCCGGCAAATTTAATGCCACGTACACTTAAGTCGTAATCTCCAGGGCAATATGAACCGACAATTTCATACGCTTTAATTTGTGACGTATATGGTCCGAACAGCTTTTGAATGAAGTCGAGCATCATGTCATATCCGTCATGAATAGAGAGGGAATCATTGTTCGGTACGATAAGCGACATATTTAATACGCCGCGATCGATTAAAACTGCAAGTCCACCCGAATTACGTACGATGACGTTACATCCTTGTTCCTGTAAATATTGAACACCGTCGTTTAAATGAGGGAGACGTGAGTCTGGTATGCCTAATACGACTGTTCGTTCATGTACCCATAAGCGAATAGTCGGGGCAACTTCCTCATTGCCGACGGCTGTTGCGATGGCATCATCGATTGCAAATGATCGTAATGCATCGTTCGGTTCCTCGAATATATAAGGGAATGTTGCGCTGTTTATAAAGCGAATTTCTGTCGATTGTAGTAGTTCGTCTATCGTTTTCACAAGTTAGTACTCCTTTATTATGCACTCGATTTAAAATACGTATGAAACTATTATATAATAGATTGTAACGAGTATAAAAAGAAACGGGAGGACGAATTTGGTATATATAAAGACGGAATTAGACGAAGTAAAAGTGTTTAAAGATCCAGTTCATCGTTACGTGCGTGTAACGGATCGGATTATATGGGATTTAATCGCAACGCCAGAGTTTCAACGGCTACGTCGGATTAAGCAACTCGGCACGACGTACACGACGTTTCACGGTGCGGAACATAGTCGCTTCAATCATTCGCTCGGCGTGTATGAAATTGCCCGCCGAATTATTCGTAAATTAGAAGAACGCGATGGATGGAATCCGGATGAACGACTCGTCTGTTTAAGTGCAGCACTGTTGCACGATTTGGGCCACGGTCCGTTTTCGCATTCGTTTGAAAAAGTGTTCGGCTTAGATCATGAACAGTTTACGAAAAAGATCGTTTTAGAAGATACGAACGTCAACCGTGTGTTACGCGAAATGGGGGAAGACTTCCCGGAACGTGTCGCTAAAGTGATCGATAAAACGTATGACGATCAACTCGTCGTCAGTGTCATTTCGAGCCAAATTGATGCCGATCGGATGGATTATTTGTTGCGCGATGCGTATTATACAGGTGTAAGTTACGGGCAGTTTGATATGGAACGAATTTTACGCGTCATGCGTCCGTCGCGAAATGAGCTCGTTATAAAATCGACGGGGATGCATGCGGTTGAAGATTACATTTTGTCACGATATCAAATGTACTGGCAAGTATATTTTCATCCAGTTACGCGGAGTGCGGAAGTAATTTTAACGAAAATTTTCCACCGAGCGAAATATTTGTACGAAAATGGGTATACATTTGCAATTGAGCCGACGTTACTCGTACCGTTTTTTGACAGTAAGCTCGATGTGCACGATTATTTGCGTCTCGATGAATCCGTCGTCAATTATTATTTCCATTGTTGGCAAGAGGAACACGACGTTATATTAAGCGATTTATGTTCACGCTTTATGAATAGAAAACTGTTTAAGTACGTCGAATATGATCCGATAAACGATGCAGAGAAAAAAGAGCAGTTAATTCATTTGTTTGAAAAGGCAAACATTGATCCAAAATATTATTTAGCCGTTGACTCTTCAAGTGATCTACCGTACGACGTTTATCGTGCTGGGGAAGGGCGCGTGCCCATTTACTTACAAATGCCGACAGGTGAATTGAAAGAACTTTCCACACATTCTGTCATCGTCGAATCGATTACGGGTAAAATGCGCGAAGATCATAAATTGTATTATCCGAAAGAAAAAATAGATGCACTGACGGATACGTCGTTACGAGATGAAATGTACGAACTCATTTTTCAAGGACGGTTCAAAAAGTGAACTATTTAGTAGCATGAACGGAATATGATACAATGAAGACAAATGGAAAGTGGAGGAGTCAGATAAGATGGATAAAAAGAAACGTGAACGACAACAATTTACTATTATAAAAGATGATTCCACCGATGGACACCACGAATTCGGTGTCGGATCTATTTCGTTAGAAAACATGTCTTCGGTTATCGTTGATCCGAATGAAAATAAAGCGTACGTTGATATGGATGCGATGCATGCACGTAGTGACATTGAACGACGTGTGAAATATTTCAACGACCGAGATGAGGTGCCAGACGGCAAACTGTATTGGATAGTTTGGGTAACAGTTGAACGCGGAGATGACGGCCCGTTTTACTATGGGATAGCAGCGAGCGAATTGCGTGTCGATAGGCCGAATAAACGGGCATATAAATCACTGCCTGAGCATGTTACTCATATGGAAAAATCCCTTAAAGGACACGTCATCGTCGATCATATGGACGACAAGTCACGAAATTTACTCGGTGACTTTTTAAAGACGTTCGATGAAGATATGTGGAACTTAGCGAGCGATGAAGTAAAAAACGCTTTCTCATAACAATTTATACGAAAAATAATAGCTTATACTTGTACTTTTTGCATGGAGTTTGTAGAATATATGATGTAGTGTATGAAGTTATTACTAGGACAGAGAAGGGGCTAATACTAACAGTCGTTAGCATTGGCCTTTTCTCTTTTTACTTTAGTGTTCGTCCGTTTGAAAGGATGTTATTTCTATTACCTGGTTCATTTTGTGAAGAAGTGGCGTGGCTAGTCTGTCGAGGCGTGCTTACCCGGACAAATTCTCGCCGGAGTTTGAAAGTTAGTCCGTTAAGGCACGTTTACCCGGACAAACTCTCGCCGAAGTTCGCAAATTAGTCCGTTAAGGCGAGTTTACCCGGACAAATTCTCGCCGAAGTTTGGAAGTTAGTCCGTTAAGGCATGTTTACCCGGACAAATTCTCGCCGGAGTTTGGAAATTAGTCCGTCAAGGTGTGCTTCCCCGATTCAATCAACCGAAACTACAAAAACAAAAAGAACCGGAAGAAGGTAACGCACTGAAAACGATTAAACACGTGACCTGTGTTCACGCTCAAACGTAAAAGTCATTACTATCTAACCGATCCCACGCCTTAAAACAATTGAAATAACCGCTTTAAAAAATGATCCTCTTCCTCAGGTTCATCTACGTTTTCATCTAGATCATTATCGTGGGTGCACGGTGTCGTCGGCTCTGTTCCTGCTTCAAAATACATCGCTTTCGTCACTGCACAATCTGATGTAGCTAGAAGTCCTGTTTCGACATCGACTATTTTTTTCACAATTCCATTTGGAACGGGGAACGTGACGTCCGTTTCATCCTCATGAAATTTCTCCATCGCCTCCGCCCAAATCGTTTTTGCGACAGTTTTTTCGATGCTCGTCTGTAACGGCTCGTTGTCGTCGTAACCAATCCAGACACCGACAGCTAATTTCGGACTGAAGCCGACCATCCAACTATCCGTATCCGTTGTGCCAGACTTACCAGCATAGGGAAAACGTAATTGATCTGCAATCGGAGCTCCCGTCACATCCATATACCCGTTCAAACGACGGTCGAACATACCTTGCATTAAATGAGTTAAGATGAACGTTTTTTGTTCGTTTAATCGTTGATCAGACGGAACTTTTTTCGTATACAACACTTTTCCATTACTATTTTCAATTTTTTCAATCGTATAACTTTGCACATTTTTCCCACCATTTGCGATCATTCCATATGCAGTCGTCATCTCGAGCAACGAAATCGACGCACTACCGAGAGCGAGAGACGGAACGGCAGGTAAATCACTCGTAATACCGAATTTCTTTGCAGCCTTAACGACGTTTTCCGGCTGTAAAAAAAGATTCGTTTTTACTGCATACACATTGTCGGAAAGAGCAAGTGCTTGAGCTAACGAAATCGGTTTATACGCGTAATAGCCATTGTAATTACTCGGTTCATATAGTTCGCCATCTTCAAGTGCAAACTTCGTCGGTTCACTTTTCAGTTTTGTCGATGGAGTAAAGCCGCGTTCCAATGCAGCATAATAAAGAATCGGTTTAAAAATAGAACCGACCATTCGCTTAGCATTTGTCGCGCGGTTGTACGTACTATTTGCATAATTACGCCCCCCGACGAGGGCGACGATCGCGCCGTCATCCGGTTCCATCGCTACAGCTGCCATTTCAATTTTGTCATTATGTTTTAGCGCACTTTCGCTCTTTTGTTCGATCGCCTCTTGCGTAGACGGATCGAGTTTCGTAAAAACTTTATACCCTCCGGTAAGTAGCTCGCTCTCTTCTATTTGCAAGATGTCCGCGGCTTCAGCAATGACAACATCGATGTAATGCGGCGCTTCCTCGTTCGTTAACGTCTGTGGCTTGGCAAACTGCAGTTTTTCCTGTTTCGCTTCGTAATATTGTGCTTGTGAAATGATTCCACGATCAAGCATCGTTTGCAAAATATACATTTGACGTTCTCTGGCACTTTCCTCATCGTTAAAAGGTGAATAATACGTTGGCCCTTTCGGAATTCCAGCTAACATGGCGGCTTCTGCTAACGTTAAATCTTTCGCCCGTTTATTAAAAAATGTAAAACTTGCGTCTTCTATCCCATATGCACCGTGCCCGAAATAAATCGTATTTAAATATCCTGTTAAAATAGACTCCTTATCGTAAAACATTTCTAGACGAACAGTGTAAAAGGCTTCTTTCAACTTGCGAATCCACGTTTTTTCATGTGACAAATATAAATTACGTGCATATTGTTGCGTAATCGTACTCGCTCCTTCTTTTAGCCGTTTTGAATGGACGTTTTTCACAACGGCGCGAGCGATACCGCGATAGTCAAACCCGTGATGATCGTAAAAGTGACGATCTTCGACGGCAATGATCGCATCGATAAAAAAAGGCGAAATATGATCGAGTTCAACGTGACGTTTTCGCCTTTGAAAAACTTCAATTTCCTCCTCGTCTTGATCGTAAAATGTCGTTTCGCGTTCTATAAATGTCTCAGGAGGGCCGAGATAATAACTAATCGCTAAAATGACACTTAAACTAAAACATGCGACTACAATCGCATAGAAGCACAGTTTTTGTATGAGTCTAAATAATCGCATCGTTCGTCATCCTTACTTTTACTAGGCTGTTTTCATTATTGGATATTTGTACAGAAATTAAACAAAAAATGAAATGACACACTCGAACAGTCGGTGGGTTGTTACGATGGTAAAACGGATGAATTATCGTTATAATATTGTTATTATGAATTACTACAGGGAGTAACAAATGAGCTTACATAAAAAACGGGTAAATGTAGAATTACGCACAGTGATCGATGACGAAGGTCGAAAAGAGTTATCAATTATTAAGCAACAAGGGACGTACATGGCAAATGAACGCGTAGAAGTAATTACGTTCAAAGAAGAGACGGAAGACTTCGGTCCGATTAAAAATATCATTACGATCTATCCGAATAAAGTGACGATAAAACGAACGGGACTCATTCGTATGGTACAACAATTCGTCGTAGGCGAAAAATATGAATGCCTATATCGCCATCCGTACGGGTCTTTTTTAATGGAAATCGATACGAAGTCGATTGAACATAAACAATTAAGGCGTACGGACGGAATTGGGACCGTTTGTATTGAATACGATGCCCGCATGGATCGAAATACTACACGGTATCACCATCTTACACTTACGTATACGGAGGAGAAATAAGTGATGAACGTACTTGATCAAGTGGAGAAAACGTTAAAAGAACAACTAGCAGCAGCTGTAGAAGCGTGCGATTTTATGACAGACGAAAAAGTTCCAGACATACAATTACAAAAACCACGTGAAAAAGAACATGGTGATTTTGCAACGAACGTAGCGATGCAATTGACACGGATTGCAAAACGTCCACCGCGGGAAATTGCTGAACAAATTGTCGCTAAACTCGATTATGAAGCGGCACAAGTCGAACGAGTCGACATTGCAGGACCAGGATTCATTAATTTCTACATGAAAGATGACTTTTTAGCGAACATCGTTGCGACAGTTTTAGAACAGGGTGAACATTATGGGGAAACAAATTATGGACAAGGGAAGCGAGTACAAGTCGAATTCGTTTCTGTAAACCCGACAGGAGACCTTCATTTAGGTCATGCACGTGGTGCTGCATTCGGCGACGTCTTAAGTAACGTATTCGCTGCCGCGGGTTATGACGTCGATCGTGAATATTATATTAACGATGCAGGGAACCAAATCGATCAGTTGGCTAAATCGATTGAAGCACGTTATTTTGAAGCGCTCGGCTTAGAGAGTGAGATGCCGGAAGACGGCTATTTCGGCGACGATATTATCGATATCGGAAAACGCCTCGCGGAAGAAGATAGCGATAAGTGGGTGCACGTCGCAGAGGATGAACGACTACGATATTTCCGTGAATATGGACTTGAATATGAACTAGGTAAAATTAAAACAGATCTCGATGCATTCGGTGTCTTTTTCGATCGGTGGTTTTCTGAAATGTCGCTTTATGACAGTGGCAAAATAGACGATACGTTAGCGATTTTGAAAGAGAAAGGGTACATTTACGAAAAAGACGATGCGACATGGTTTAAATCGACTGAATTTGGTGATGACAAAGATCGCGTGCTCATAAAAAGCGATGGAACATATACGTATTTAACGCCAGATATCGCTTATCATCGAGATAAATTACTACGTGGTTACGACGAAATTATTAACGTTTGGGGTGCCGATCACCACGGTTATATCGCACGCATGAACGCGGCGATCCAAGCGCTCGGCTACGCCGAAGAAGTTTTCCACGTCTGTATTATGCAACTCGTTAATTTGTATGAAGATGGCGAACGTGTCCGGATGAGCAAACGGACGGGAAAAGCAGTCGCGTTACGCGAACTAATGGAAGAAGTCGGAACGGATGCGGTCCGTTATTTCTTTACGATGCGTTCGAACGACTCGCAACTCGATTTCGATATTTCACTTGCTAAGTCTCAGTCGAACGAAAACCCAGTATATTACGTTCAATATGCACATGCCCGTATTTGTACGATGTTAGCACAAGCGGAAAAGCAAGGATTTTCTCTCGATACACCGTTCGATGCGACATTGTTACAGTCAGAAAGGGAGCAAGATTTATTAAAGCAATTAGCCGCCTTTCCCCAAGTGATTATCGAAGCAGCTGACCGGAAAGCACCACATCGCCTCACACAATACGTGCACGACTTAGCAGCAAGTTTACACAGTTTTTACAACGCGGAAAAAGTCATTAACGAAGATAATGAACCGTTAACACATGCGCGAATGGCACTCATGCGCGCGGTGCAATTGACGTTACAAAATGCGCTAAACATTATCGGTGTCGAAGCACCTGAAAAAATGTAACTTTTCCCGGTGACAGAAGAAAGTCACCGGGAGCTTTTTTACGCTGAAAACTTCATACATACGACCGTCGATTACATATCCTTTTACATAAGGATGACTTCGTGTTGTGTAAAAAAAGTAACGTGACAGTTTTCAAAAGACTGTTGACTGAATAGTCATTCATGGCGTAAGATAGAACATAAGATGGAAACGATTTCAAATGATTATAGTTCACAATAAGGGGGCGTTCTCGTGTTCATAACGATCAATTGGTTGTTGTTTTTAGTCGTTACATTGTACGGAATTTACTTATTTGCGCGAGCAGTAGCAACACGTGTAGCGTTTATTCGACTCGGAAAGAAAACGGAATTTGATTTAGCGTTAAAAGAACGGTTGAAAGATATTGTCACGATCGTTTTCGGACAATCGAAATTGTTAAAAGATAAAAAATCAGGCATCATCCACGTCCTCATGTTTTACGGATTTATACTCGTCCAATTCGGTGCGATCGATCTGTTTATAAAAGGACTAGCACCGGGAAAACATTTACCATTCGGTCCGGTCTACCCAGCGTTTACCTTTTTTCAAGAACTCGTGACACTCGCTGTGTTAGTAGCGGTCGTTTGGGCATTTTATCGCCGTTATATTGAAAAGCTCGTCCGCTTGAAACGTGGATTTTACGCTGGTATCGTCCTCTTATTTATCGGAACACTTATGTTGACGGTCCTATTAAGTAACGGGATGCTCTTACTTATCGATGGGACGATTTCTACTGCGTCACAACCTGTTGCAAGTGCTATTGCTTTCATGTTTCAATGGCTACCACAGACGGCGGCTATCACACTCTTCTACATTTTCTGGTGGATTCACACATTGACGATACTCGTCTTTTTAGTGTACATTCCACAGTCGAAACATGCGCATTTAATTGCGGCACCTATTAACGTTTTTATAAGTAAACGTGTACCGGGTAAACTGGAAAAGCTCGATTTTGATTTTGATGAAGACACACCGGAAGATGAGATTGCTTTCGGCGTTGGGAAAGTGGAAGATTTTGAACGACGGCAAATGTTAGACTTTTACGCCTGTGTCGAATGCGGGCGCTGTACGAGCGTTTGTCCAGCGTCGACGACGGGTAAAGTATTATCGCCGATGGATATTATGATAAAACTGCGCGATCATTTAAACGAAAAAGGAGCCGCCATTACAGGCAAATCTCCGTGGGTTCCGGCATATGCCTTTAGTGGAAAAGGTCCGAATAAATACGCGGAGATGGGGCGCAATGAAGCAGTTGAACAGATAAGCGCAATCCAAATGATCGGCGATGTCATATCGGTCGAAGAATTAGAAAACTGTACGACGTGCCGAAACTGTGAAGACGCTTGTCCTGTCATGAACGAACACGTCGGTCATATTATCGATATGCGCCGTCATTTGGTCATGATGGAAGGACGTATTGACCCAGAAGCACAGCGGGCTTTAACGAACATCGAACGTCAAGGGAACCCGTGGGGATTGTCGCGTAAAGATCGGATCAAGTGGCGTGAATTGGATGAAACGGTATCGATTCCGACAGTAAAAGAGTTAAAAAAGGAAGGCGAAACGTTCGAATATTTATATTGGGTTAGTTCGATGGGAGCGTTCGACAACCGTAGTCAACGTATCGCCATTGATTTTGCAAAACTGATGAACGAAGCGGGTGTAAAATTTGCCATTCTCGGAAATCGTGAAATGAACTCCGGTGATACAGCACGCCGTCTTGGAAACGAATTTTTGTTCCAAGAGATCGCGGAGAAAAACATAAAAGAGTTCGAGAAAAACGGTGTGACAAAAATTGTGACGATCGATCCGCATGCATACAATATATTTAAAAATGAATATCCAGACTTCGGTTTCGAAGCAGAAGTCGTTCACCATACGCAAATGTTATACGACTTAATAAAAGAGGGCCGGCTTACGCCGAAAGGCCGTATCGAAGAACGAATTACGTATCATGATTCTTGTTATTTAGGGCGTTATAACGACGTATACGATCCACCGCGAGCGATACTAGAAGCGATACCTGGACTAGAAGTTGTCGAAATGAAACGAACGCGCGATAATGCGATGTGCTGCGGTGCTGGTGGTGGGCTCATGTGGATGGAAGAGACGACAGGACAACGAATTAACGTTGCACGTACCGAGCAAGCAATCGAAGTAAACCCATCGATGATCTCAACGGCATGTCCATTCTGTTTAACGATGATCGCGGACGGAACGAAAGCAAAAGAAGTGGAAGACGATATCGGTACGTTAGACGTAGCAGAAATTTTAGCGTTATCTGTTTTCAATGAACGTAAAGTATATTTTAAAGAGGAGTTATCTGTGTAATCCATTTTATTACATGAACATTTTTTAACTTCACATATAGAATAGATCGAGAGGAGAAAAAACTTTGCCTTTAGATATATCGGATGACTTGAAAATGGTTAAAGAAAACGTAAAAAGGTTTATATATGAGGTGGTAGATCCTTACGCGGCACAGATAGAAAGCGATGACCAAATTCCGGAAGCTATAGTCGAAAAGTCAAAAGAACTCGGTCTGTTTGGTTTAAGTATCCCTGTAGAATATGGCGGATTGGGTTTATCCATGGTTGATAAATGTGCCATTTTGGAGGAGACTGGTAAAACACATAACGGATCTACGACATTGATCGGCGCCCATAATGGAATAGGAACTACTGGTATTGTTGAGTTAG
>DATGRY010000013.1:0-6886 GCA_035303165.1 Pseudogracilibacillus sp. | reverse complement strand
AAAATGGGATGAAGATGGACTTGTAGCGATGAATAAACGAGGAATCATTATTAAGGATGAAAAAGCAATTCGTAGTAAAATTGTTCTGTTATGAATATAAGTCTCTTTTCCAACAATGTATGTGAGGAAAAGAGATTTTTCATGCATACAAAATTAGGCGTGGTAAATTGCGATAATAGATTCATTCAACGGATAGCCATTTTGTGTCTCATCTTTATTTAAATCATTATTTTAAATCGATCAGGAAGTGCATATGAAATTCTCAATTAAAACTTTTACACTTATACATTCAATGAACATTCCCTCACTCTTAAACATGTTGCAACATACACGTTCTTTATTTTTCTTTCGTACATTTTATTTTCATTTCTGAATATAGAAAGGAAAAATCCGAATTTATGTTTATTACTTAACAACTCTGTTTGAGTAAATGTTTTATAGTATAGTTGATTATTCTAAAATGAAAACAATAGGGAGAGTAATTCTATGTATACGACTAGCACAGCGTTATTGGAGGCACTACACGAAGCAGGAGTAAAATATTTATTCGCTAACTTTGGAAGTGACCACCCGGCAATTATAGAGAGTCTTACCGACGCGTCAGAAAAGAACAAGGAACTTCCAAAAGTCATTATAAGTCCGCATGAATTCGTCGCTATGAGTGCAGCTCACGGTTATGCGCAAGCAACCGGCGACCCTCAAGCTGTTATTGTACATGTGGAATGTGGTACACAAAATTTAGGTGGAGCGATCCACAATGCTTTTAAAGCAAAAGTTCCTGTCCTTGTATTTGCCGGGGCTTCTCCACATACACAGGAAGGTGAAATGTTAGGTAGTAGAAACGAGTTTATTCATTGGTTTCAAGATGTGAACGATCAACGTGGAATAATGAGAGGTTATTCTAAATACGATAATGAAATTCGTACAGGTAAAAATGTAAAGCAGCTCGTTTTTCGTGCTCTACAAATTGCAAAAAGTGAGCCACAAGGTCCGGTCTATTTAATGGGTCCCCGTGAAGCGATGGAAGAAAAAACAGAACGAGTAGAACTTGATCCATCCTTGTGGGAACCAATATCCCCTGGCACATTAGCTAATGAACATGTAAGCGAATTAGTGACAGATTTATTGAAAGCGAAAAAACCGGTAGTTATTACATCGTATTTAGGTAAGCAAGAAGAAAGAGTACATGAACTAGTCAAATTATGTAATCGGCTAGCTATACCAGTTATAGAATCGGTACCACAAACGATGAACTTTCCTTTTAATAATGAATTACATTGCGGGTATCAATGGAATGAAAATAAACAACATCCAATATTAGAAAAAGCAGATTTCGTTTTAGTCATTGATAGTGATGTACCTTGGATTCCAACGAAAAATAAACCACCAAAAAAAGCCATTATTTACTACATTGACGCAGATCCATTAAAAGAAGATATGCCGTTATGGTATATTCCCTCGAAACGCTTTTTCCGAGCAGATTCTTTACTAGTATTACAACAAATTAATAAAGCGATTAATCGTAGAAGAACGATCGATAATGAGCAAATCGAGTCAAGAAGAGAAATAATTACAAATTTTCATAGACAGATGATAAAACAGTTACGGGAAAAAGAGAAGATGCATGCTAATGTGATTACTCCAGAGTATTTAACCGCCTCCGTTCGTGAAATAATCGATGAAAATACAATCATTTTAAATGAGGCAATTACGAGTTATGGAATCGTAAATTCACATATAGGACATACAGTACCGGGATCGTATTTTAGTAGCGGTGCGGGGTCACTTGGATGGAATGGCGGTGCAGCTTTAGGAATAAAACTAGCAAAACCGAATAAGACGGTTATTAGTTTAACAGGTGATGGCTGTTATTACTTTAGTATCCCATCTGTCGTGCACACGATGGCCGAACAATATGACACCCCATTTTTAACCGTCATTTACAATAACTATGGATGGAATGCTCCGCGACATTCCACACTTGGTGTTCATCCGGATGGGATTGCAAAACGACATAACAAGTTTTGGATCGATTTTAACGATAAAAGTAATTTAGCTAAAGTAGCCGAAGCTACAGGAAACGCATTTGGAGCCCAAGTATCTGATCCGAAGGAGTTAAAAGATGTGTTAAAAACTGCGTTAGACCATGTAAAACAAGGTCGATCGGCTGTTGTTGATGTTCAAATTGCTAGGATTTAATTGCAGTATTTAAAGGAGGCGATACCTTTAATTAAACATGTTTAATCGTTTGCCGTGTTGCTTTTTAAAAAATAAAATAACAAAATGGAGGAGAGATTCATATGAGTACTTCAACAGAGTTAAAGCCATCAGATATTCGTTTAGACGAGCGGTATGGTCCGATTATTAATAACAGAGTGGAAGAAGCTGCAGATGGATATATGGATGTCGTAAATGCTGCAACAGGTGATGTTATGGCACAAATCGGTCGTGGGGGTCAAAGCGACATTGATCGTGCGGTAAAAGCAGCGCGGACAGCATATCCAAAATGGGCAGAAACACCAATCGAACAACGCTCAGCCTTATTAAATAAAATGGCAGATGTGTTAGAGGAAAACCAAGAACGTTTAAAGTTGATAGAATGTATGGAAACAGGTCGTGCCTTACATGAGTTTGATTTAGATTATCAACTAGCCATTTATCAATTCCGATATTTTGCTGGTGCTATTCTAACATACTACCAAGGAGAATCACGTCCGGTAGATAACGGTTATTTAATAACGAAAAAGGAACCACTAGGTGTATGTGCACAAATTATTCCGTGGAATGTACCGATGATTATGACTGCATTTAAGCTAGCACCTGCATTAGCTGCTGGAAATACAGTCGTATTAAAGCCGGCGGAAGATGCTTGTTTATCCGTATTAGAGTTCGGTAAACTGCTAAGTGAATTTTTGCCACCTGGAGTCGTTAATATGGTCCCAGGCGTTGGAGAGGAAGCGGGACAGGCGTTAATTGACCATGAAGATGTCGATAAGCTTGCATTTACAGGTAGTGTAGATGTAGGCCGAATAGTCGGTAAAACAGCAGGTGAAAGAATTTTACCAGTTACGTTAGAGTTAGGTGGTAAAGCACCCCATATCGTATTTCCTGATGTCGATATCGATTCAGCAGTAGAAAATGCCACGCTAGGTTATACATTTTTTAACGGTGAAAGTTGTATTTTAGGAACACGTCTTTTAGTACACGACGACATTTACGATGAATTTGTTGAAAAACTAATCGAACGAGCAAAAGAAATAAAAATTGGACCACCAACCGATCGATCTACTAGATTAGCTTCCATTATTAATAAAAAACAAGGCGAACGAGTGTTAAATTATTTTAACATTGCAAGGGAAGAAGGCGCCAAAATTTTATACGGCGGTAATCGTGTAACGGTTCCTGGTCATGAACACGGATACTTTATTGAGCCGACAATTATCGAAGCGGAACCGCATATGAGAATTGCGCAAGAAGAAATATTCGGCCCAGCCGCAACGTTAACTCGTTGGAAAGAAGTCGATGAAGTAGTTGAAATTGCAAATGACGTTGAGTACGGTTTAGCAGCAGGGATTATGACAACCGATTTAGAAAACGCAATGACAGTTGCGAATAAAATTGAAGCGGGAAGTATTTGGATTAACTCTTATTTCAACTTCCAGTCAGGTGCACCGTTTGGTGGATATAAAAATAGTGGGGTAGGTAGAGAGTACAGTAAAGAAGCACTTGATGAATATAGCCAGTCTAAAACGATAGTCGCTGCATTTAAAATGCCGCCTTTAGGAACGTTTAAATAAAAATTTATCATACTGCTCCAACAGTATCGTAAGGTTGGGGCAGTGTGATAATAAACTATGAAGAAGATGGCTATCCATCAATTTAATTAAATGTTTTAACTAATAACTTTTAATAATGATCATTTCATTGTTTTTTACAGAATATTCCGTAAATTATTCGCAGGAGAACAATTGTGATTGAAAGTGAAAAGTTTATGTAATTGGTAGGTAAGGTTGGCAGGGACAAATTACATGGAAAACATTTTAAGGGGAGAATGATAGCGTGACAAATAATACCTTGAATAATTTAATGGATAGCATACTTAATAACTCGATAGAAGTAATTGATCTAACCCATCCACTCAATGAGGATACTCCAGTTATCGAGTTGCCGGATCCATTTGTTGATACGAAAGGCTTCAGTATAGAACAAATTTCTAAGTACGATGATAATGGACCATTTTTTTACTGGAATAATTTCACGATGGGTGAACATTGTGGTACACATTTCGATGCTCCTGTACATTGGATATCTGGTAAGGATCATGATTATTTAGATGAAATTCCAGTACGAAGATTAATTGGGGAAGCATGTGTTATTGATATTTCAAAAGAGAGCGCAGAAAATCCGGATTACTGTTTAACGGTTGAAGATATTAAAAAATACGAAGCCGAATACGGTGAAATTCCGGCTCATTCTTGGGTAATGATTTATACAGGATGGGCGAAATATATTGACGATGAGATGTTTTTTAATGTCGGAGACGACGGTAAACCTCACACACCTGGTACTACTGTTGAAGCATCCAAGTTTTTATCTTATGAGCGAGACATATTGGGAGTAGGTGTTGAAACGGTTGGAACGGATGCTGGCATTGCAGCAGATTTTGAAACACCGTTTCCTAACCATTACTATTTGCATGAAACGAACAAGTATGGACTTGCTTCATTAACAAATTTAGACAAATTACAACCGAGAGGTTCAATCGTAATTGCAAGCCCGTTGAAAATTGAAAAGGGTAGTGGAAGTCCTGCGCGAGTTATTGCATTAGTAGAAAAGTAAATTTTGAGATGATAAACGTGTATAAAACGTTGAATTGCGCTCGGGAGTGTCGTGAAAGAACGAGGCACATAATTCGTAGTTACTGTGTAATAAAAAATTAATGAAAGGAAAGATGAATGTGGTTAGTAAACATAGGGAACTTATAAATCCCGAAAAAATTCATGATCCAATTGGCTATACACATGTGACAATTCCTAAAGGTAATAAAATAATTTTTCTCTCGGGACAAGTGGCTTGGGATAAAGACTTAAATATCGTAGTAGAAGGGGATTTAGAAAAACAGACTGATATGGTATATAAAAATATTGCCGCTGCATTAGAAGAAGTAGGTGCTACGTGGGATCATATTGTGAAAACGACGGTATATACGACGATGCCAACCGAATATGAAATTATCGGTTCCGTTACTGAAAAATACTTTGGTGATGTAGCAGCCCCTTCACAAACGATCGTCGGTGTAACAGGTTTAGCGTTAGAACAATTTCTAATCGAAATTGAAGCGATCGTTGTAATAGATGAAAGTTAACTGTTTAAAATACAAAAAATAAAAGCGAGTCTCGTTAGTCCAAGACAAATATTTTCTTGGACTTTATTTATGCGAACTTGTAAACTTTTTAAAGTTCAAGGAAAGAATGGGTCGCTTATATGTGAAATAAAACAAGATGGTGATTGCATGGATATCGGTCATTTTCCTAATGTATTGAGTTAAGCATGCAAAAAATCGTCTTTAACTATATAAAACATAAAAGAAAATGAGAAAATTTCATAGTATGAGATTATGCGATTGTTTCGTGAAATCGTTTACATTACAGTATAGGTAACGATCGAACGATTGGATGAAACATTCATTACATCAATTAATTTTCATGAATATCTAAAGTGATCTCATTATATATTCCAATCGAAAAGCTAGACAACTTCATAAGGAATAAAAAGGAGGGCTCATCTATGAGTATTAGAACAGGTGAACAGTATATTAACGATTTGCGTAAGTTAAAACCAGAAGTGTGGCTAGGAGGTGAACGGATCGATAACGTAGTCGACCATCCGTACTTTAAACAACCGGTTAGAGAAATTGCGAAATTGTACGATATGCAGCACGACCCGGAGTTACAAGATGATATAACACACATTTGTGAAGAAACAGGAAAACGTGTCGGTAATTCCTTTTTAAACCCGACGAAACCAGAACATTTGCAAATGCGTCGAAAAGTGTTCGAAGTATGGGCGGAATCGACGTTTGGACTAATGGGAAGAACGCCAGATTTCCTCAATACCGTTGTCACAGGAATGGCGGCGAATACGTGGTACTACGAAAAATATGGTGGAAAACAGTATGCCGAAAACATTTTAAACTATTATAAATATATTCGAGACAACGATTTATTTTTAACCCATGCAATCGTCAATCCACAAAACGACCGAAGTCAGTCCTCCCACGGACAGCAAGATGAATTTACCCATTTAGGTGTCGTAAGAGAAACGGAAGACGGATTAATCGTTCGTGGTGCGAAAATGTTAGCGACATTAGGTCCGATCACCGATGAAGTGATTATTTATTCGTACCCGGGTTTTAGTCCAGGAGATGAAAAGTATGCCATTTCTTTCGCATTACCAGTCGATACTCCAGGATTAAAAATGTATTGTCGAGAAGTAGCACAAACAGGAGAACGTTCCATGTGGGATCATCCATTAGCATCACGTTTTGAAGAATCGGATGCATTACTCGTCTTCGATGACGTACTCGTTCCGTGGGAGCGTGTATTTATTAATCAAAACGTTGAAGCTGGAAACTTACTATATCCTTCAACAGGGATAAACCAACAGCCATCGCATCAATCGGCCGTTCGTGCCCATGCGAAAATTTCATTCGTTGCTGACGTTGCCTGTGCGATTGCGGATGCAATTGGTGTAGATGGATTTTTAAACGTACAAAATCAATTGTCCGAGCTAATTCAATCGGCTGAAACGATTCGCGCACTCGTACGTACGGCCGAAAGAGAGTATGAAGTAACACATACAGGAGAGGTTCGCCCGAACTTAGTTC
>DATGRY010000012.1:0-41097 GCA_035303165.1 Pseudogracilibacillus sp. | reverse complement strand
GCTTTGGGAGACGACGATGAACCCAGAAACACGCACGTTAATTCGCGTGACAATCGACAACGTCGCACAAGCAGAACGCCGTGTAACGACATTAATGGGGGATAAAGTTGCTCCTAGACGTTCTTGGATTGAAGAAAATGTTCAGTTTGACCTCGATGAGGAAGATAATATTTTAATGAATGGGTAACTTAGCCGAAAGAAAGGAGTTAGACAATGACGAAAGCAGAACAATTCGTTGAAATGCCTTTAGAAGACGTAATTGGCGATCGGTTCGGTCGTTATAGTAAATATATCATTCAAGATCGTGCACTTCCGGACGTACGCGATGGACTAAAGCCGGTACAGCGGCGAATTTTATATGCGATGTATGAAGACAATAATGTACACGAAAACAATTTTCGAAAAGCGGCAAAAACTGTCGGAACTGTAATTGGAAATTACCATCCTCACGGAGATTCGTCCGTTTACGATGCGATGGTTCGGTTAAGTCAAGATTGGAAAATGCGCTATGAACTTGTGGAAATGCACGGGAATAACGGAAGTATTGACGGTGATCCACCGGCAGCAATGCGTTATACAGAAGGTCGACTTGCTAAAGTTACAGAAGAACTGTTAGTCGATATCGATAAGGATACCGTCGATTTTATTCCGAACTTCGATGATACGAATAAAGAGCCTGTCGTTCTTCCCGCGAAATTACCGAATTTACTCGTAAACGGATCAACGGGAATTTCTGCAGGATATGCGACGAACATTCCACCACATAATTTAAGTGAAGTAATCGATGCAATTATTTTAAAAATTGATCGACCGAATGTAACGTTAGATACGTTAATGAAAAAAATAAAAGGACCTGACTTTCCAACAGGTGGAATCGTCCAAGGAAAAGATGGCATTCGGAAGGCGTTTGAAACTGGAAAAGGTCGCATCGTCGTTCGTGGGAAAGCACGTATCGAAAAGGCACAACGTAATCGTGAACATATTATTATCGAAGAAATACCGTTCGACGTGAATAAAGCAAATTTAGTTCGTAAAATTGATGAACTTCATGCAGAGAGAAAAGTCGACGGTATTCAAGAAGTGCGTGATGAGACGGATCGTACAGGTTTACGGATCGTCATCGAATTGCGTCGCGATGCAGATAGTGAAGGAATTTTACAATATTTATATAAAAATACGGATTTACAAGTGACGTATCATTACAATATGGTCGCCATTCAAGATAAAACACCGAAACTATTGTCATTACAAGACGTGTTACAAGCATATATTGACCACCAAAAAGACGTCGTTACACGCCAGACGACGTACGATTTACATAAAGCTGAAGAACGTGCACATATCGTCGATGGATTAATTAAGGCTATTTCGATACTTGATGAATTAATTCAAACGATTCGTAAGTCGAAAAACCGTCAAGATGCGAAAAAGAACATCATTGCTGCGTATTCTTTTTCTGAGACACAGGCGGATGCCATTTTAGCGTTACAATTATATCGCTTAACGAATACAGATATTACACAGTTACAAAAAGAAAAAGATGAACTTCGTGATAAAATTGCTACATATAAAAATATTTTAGCGGATGAGAAAGTACTTTTCCAAACGATTAAAGACGATCTTCGTCGGATTAAACAGACGTATAAAGACGAACGGCGGACGAAAATTGAAGCGGAAATTGAAGAAATTAATATTAATATTGAAGTGACAGTACCGAGTGAGACGGTTGTCGTTTCATTGACGAACGAAGGATATATAAAACGGACGAGCATGCGTTCTTTCGCCGCTTCTAATGTAGATGATTTAACGATGAAATCGACCGACTATTTAACGCATTTGATTGAAATGGATACGACAGATTATGTCATGTTATTTACGAATTCAGGAAAATATATTACCGTTCCAGTATATGAATTACCAGATATTCGTTGGCGTGATAGTGGCAACCATTTTTCAAATGTTGCTTCAGTGGAACAAGGGGAAAAAATTGTCCAATGTATCCCGCTACGCCAATTTGAGAAAAAACGTTATTTCATCTTTTTAACGAAAGATGGCATGATTAAAAAGACCGAGCAATCGCTGTATGAAACGAGCCGTCATAAACGAAGTTTAATTGCACTTAATTTGAAAAAAGCAGATGAAGTGATTGCTGTCTATTCAACAGACGGTTCGGATGAAGTACTCCTTGTTACAGAAAAAGGATATAGCTTACGTTTTCATGAAGACGAAGTG
Source organism: Pseudogracilibacillus sp. (assembly GCA_035303165.1). Taxonomy (GTDB): domain Bacteria; phylum Bacillota; class Bacilli; order Bacillales; family Amphibacillaceae; genus Pseudogracilibacillus. Next base: position 38,865 of record DATGRY010000012.1, on the reverse strand, counting down.
AGTCCCGTTGGTTTACGTGCACAAGGGGTTATTTCGATATCATTAAACGACGGGGATCAAGTCGTCAGTGCGGCTATTTGTTCACCGAACTTGACTAAAGACGTGTTTCTCGTTACACAACGAGGTGCATGTAAACGGATGGCACTTGACGCTTTTGAAGTGAGTCGCCGTGCTCGACGTGGCAGTCGCATCTTACGTCCGTTAAAAAAGAAACAACATGAAGTGATCGCAACGATATTAATAGAAGAAAACGCTGAAGTAATGATTAAAACGTCTAAAGAAAAAGAAGTACACGTCTCACCTTTTGCATTACCAGAAAGTGCTTTAAATAGTAACGGTTCTTTTATTATCGATGATGATATCGACGGTACCGTCATCGATGCGTACGTTCAAGCTCCATATGCAAAACCGTTTATAGAAGAATAGAAAATATGCTAACATACTCCGATTCAACTCATGAGAAATAAGGTTGAATTGGAGTTTTTTCATGTCGTCTATACGGCAATCGAATTTATAAGCTTCTCAACGACTTAATTCATTCGTTTTTTAAATGAAGATGACTTTTTTTATAATTAATACTATAATCGCAATGAGAAGAACTTACATATGAAACAAGTAAAAAAGGAGGAAAAGAATGAATTTTGAATTAACGAAAGAACAACAAATGATTCGTGAAATGGTACGTGACTTCGCGAAAAATGTAATCGAACCGCGTGCGATTGATATAGATCGAGAAGCATCGTTTCCGAAAGATATTTTCGATCAAATGGGTGAACTAGGTATAATGGGTATTCCAATTTCCGAAGAGTGGGGTGGTGCGGGAGGAGACACGGTTTCCTATGCACTTGCCGTTGAAGAAATCGGTCGTGCATGTGGAAGTACTGGTCTTAGCTATGCTGCTGCTGTCTCCTTAGGTGCCAGTCCATTACAAATGTTCGGAACGGATGAACAAAAAGAGAAATATCTCGTTCCACTTGCCTCAGGAAAGGCACTCGGCGCTTTCGGTTTAACGGAACCGAATGCTGGTAGTGATGCTGGTGGAACGAAAACGACTGCAGTTATAGAAGACGGTGAGTTTGTCATCAATGGTGAGAAATGTTTTATTACAAATGCAAGTTATGCGGAAACGTTAATTATTACGGCGGTAACAGGAAAAAGAGATGACGGAAGGAATATCATATCGGCGATTATCGTCCCTACGGATACAAAAGGTGTTACAATTACGAGTAATTACGATAAAATGGGTGTAAGAGGCTCCGATACAGCTGAAATCGTCTTAGATAACGTTCGTGTACCGCGGGAAAATTTGCTCGGTGATCCTGAGGCTGGATTTAGTCAGTTTTTAGCAACACTTGATGGGGGCCGCATTTCGATAGGTGCACTTGGGGTTGGAATCGCTCAAGCATCATTGGACAAAGCGTTACAATATGCGAAAGAACGGAAACAATTTGGTAAAACGATCGGTTCGTTTCAAGCGATTCAATTTAAATTAGCAGATATGGCGATGGAAGTAGAGCTTGCACGTAATATCGTTTTAAAAGCTGCTTGGTTAAAAGATCAAGGCAAACCATTTACGAAAGAGTCAGCATATGCGAAATTGTTCGCTTCCGAAACAGCAGTCCGTTGTGCAAACGAAGCGGTACAAATTCACGGTGGCTATGGGTACATGCGTGAATATGAAGTAGAACGTTATGTACGTGATGCAAAATTACTCGTCATCGGTGAGGGTACATCAGAAATTCAACGACTCGTTATTGCGAGACAATTAGGTTTATAACTATGTGTAGGAGGAATGACAAATGGCGGAGTTAAAAGCGAATATGGCAGGAAACATGTGGAAAATCGTAAAGCAAGTAGGCGATCAAGTAGAAGTAGGCGAAGATGTCGCAATATTAGAATCGATGAAAATGGAAATTCCGATTAGCGCCGAACAAGCTGGAACGATTAAAGAAATTAAAGTGAACGAGGGCGATTTTATTAACGAAGGGGACGTTATAGCAATTATTGAATAAATCTAATGTATAGGAGGAGTCCTATGTCGTATTTAGATAAATTACAAGAGCGAATACATAACATTAAACAAGGTGGTGCAAAAAAGTACCACGAAGCGAATGAAAAGCGCGGGAAATTGTTCGTCCGTAAACGGCTAGAGTTGTTGTTAGATAATGATGTCGAAATGGAAGATGCATTTTTTGCTAATTGCGAAGCAGACGATTTACCGGCTGATGGGGTCGTTACAGGGATTGGCAAAATCAATGGTCAACGCGTCTGTGTCATGGCAAACGATTCAACCGTAAAGGCTGGCTCATGGGGGAAACGTACGGTAGAAAAAATTGTGCGTATTCAAGAGACAGCGTTGAAGTTAGAAATACCAATTTTATATTTAGTCGACTCAGCGGGTGCACGAATAACTGATCAAGTGGAAATGTTCCCAGGACGTCGTGGTGCAGGTCGTATTTTCCATAATCAAATTAAATTATCCGGTCGTGTACCACAAATTTGTTTATTATTTGGACCATCAGCTGCGGGTGGCGCATACATCCCAGCATTTTGTGATATCGTTATTATGGTCGATGGTAATGCATCGATGTATTTAGGATCTCCACGTATGGCAGAAATGGTGATTGGAGAGAAAGTAACGCTTGAGGAAATGGGTGGCGCACGTATGCATTGTTCCGTATCCGGTTGCGGTGATGTGTTAGCGAATGATGAAGAAGAAGCCATTTCGTATGCACGGCGTTATTTAACGTACTTTCCAACGAATTTTCGTGAAAAACCAGCTGTTCAACAACAATTCGCGAAAGAAAAACAATTTGAAAAAGCAATAAGTGATATTATTCCAGAAAATCAAAATGCCCCATTTGACATGTATGAGTTCATTGAGCGAATTATCGATGAAGATAGTTTTTTTGAAATTAAAAAACTGTTTGCTCGTGAGTTAATAACAGGGTTAGCTCGTATTGAGGGGCGTGTCGTCGGGGTGATTGCGAATCAGCCACGTTATAAAGGTGGTGTATTATTTCCTGATTCGGCAGATAAAGCAGCGAAGTTTATTCAACTTTGCGATGCATTCAATATTCCGCTACTTTTCTTAATGGACGTACCCGGATTTATGATTGGGACGAAAGTAGAACAACAAGGGATCATTCGCCATGGAGCAAAAATGTTAGCGATGATGAGTGAAGCGACGGTACCGAAAATATCAGTCGTCGTTCGAAAAGCATACGGGGCAGGATTATATGCTATGGCTGGACCAGCATTTGAACCAGATGCTACATTAGCACTTCCGACAGCTCAAATAGCAGTTATGGGTCCAGAAGCGGCTATTAACGCTGTTTATGCAAATAAAATTGCACAGTTACCGGAAGAGGAGCGAGCGGCGTTTGTTGCTGAGAAACAGAAAGAATATAAAGAAGATATTGATATTTATCGACTCGCTTCGGAAATGGTCGTCGATGCAATCATCCATCCGGAACATTTACGAAAAGAATTAGCAACGCGTTATGCATTGTACGATTCGAAAAATGTAACGTTCACGGAAAGAAAACACGGTATTTATCCGGTATAACGTCAACAATTAACCGTAATTATATTATGTAAACTAAATGACGAAAAAGTTTCTAATGGCCATACTAGAAAGGGTGAAACGTACTTGGATGAAAAAAAATTTCGAAAAGCGATGTCAAAGTTTGCAACAGGTATTACAGTCGTAACTGTAGAAGATGATGAGGGAACAGAAGGGATGACAGTGAACGCATTTATGTCGATCAGCTTAAACCCAACATTAATCGCCGTATCGATCGACAAAGGGGCAAGCATGTTTGATCGTCTCATGCGAACAGAATCGTTCGGTGTTTCGATATTGAATGAAAAGCAACGTCACTATTCACTCGTCTTTGCACGCCAAAAAGAGGCAGAAGATCCGATTCATTACGTATATCTAGACGGTGTTCCGGTTTTAGAAAATGGATTAGCAAGTTTAGCTTGTAAAGTCGTCAATAAAGTTGAAGCAGGAGACCATGTTATTTTAATCGCAGAAGTGACAAATTTATCGATTACTGATGGAGAACCAATTATTTACTTCAATAGTAGTTATCGAACGTTAAGTGATCATGAATAAATTGTATGTAAGAGGCTCGGATAAAACCTAGATAAAAACGTAGTTCAGACAAACGTGAACTACGTTTTTTCACTTAGACGGAAAGGTTTTTGGTAAAACTAACCGCATGCATGAATCTGTCGATGAAAAATTGCATTGCTTAACCGTTTCGAGAAAAAAGTGAGAGTAAGCATAAGTATAGATGTAGAAACAAAGATGAATGGACAGAATCGCTACTTTCTTGCGATTCCTTCTATGTTTACTTATTTAAGTCTAGTTTAGTCCCAGCTTCTTTTATGTTACTAGTAAAATAGTTTAGCATTTCGTATAATAGGTAAGAATGGATTTGTTTAATATAAAGGGAGAATGAACCGTTGACAGTTTTAACGAACACAATTTCTGATGCACAATTAGCATATAGTTATCATTTATTTTTACAAAACGACGATAAGAAAAATGCCGAAAAATTAATAGATTTATATGAAAAGAAGCGAGACGGTGAATATGTCATTAGTTTTACTGGACATTTTTCGGCGGGAAAATCGTCTCTAATTAATTATTTAATTGGTAAAGAAATGTTACCGAATAGCCCGATTCCAACGAGTGCAAATATTGTGAAACTAACGTCTGGTGCTGGTGTTGTTCGTGTTCATTTTAACGATGCACAAGCTGTTTATTATGAGGAACCGTACGATATCGATTTAATTCAACAATATTGTATGAATAAAGCTTCGATTAAGAAGATGGAAATAAGTACATCAGAGTCGATTATTCCAAAAAACTGCGCTTTCGTCGATACGCCTGGTATTGATGCAGCTGATGATACGGACAGACTTATAACTGAATCATCTCTCCATACGGTCGATGCGTTATGTTACGTAATGGATTATAACCATGTGCAATCTGAAGTGAATTTACAGTTTTTAACGGAAATGAAAAAGCAACAAATTCCACTTACGATCCTTATAAATCAAATTGATAAACATAACGAAAAGGAACTATCTTTCGGTACATTTAAACGACACGTTGAGGAAACGTTTAGACAATGGGAAATTGAACCGGAAAAAATTTTTTACATTTCTGTAAAACATGAAGATGATCCGAACAATGAATTGCATCTTTTTAAACGATACGTTTTCGACTTATGTACACGTGAACTATCTATGATAGATGAACGTTTGCAACGTGCATTTGAGTATATAGTAAAAGACCATGAATCGGTTATGAAAGAAAGATTCAGAGAAAAGTTGGAGACGTTCGAACAGTTAGATGAAAAAGCAGCAATGGAAGCTGAATGGAAAACTGTTACAGAACAATTAGCAACACTTAAAGAGAAACAAATACATTTTAACGAACAGTACGAAGCGACAGTGAACGAAACGCTAAAAAACGCATATTTAATGCCGGCACAATTACGTGATCTAGCGGCAAATGTAATTGAAGCGAACGAAAAAGGGTTTAAAGTTGGCTTTTTTAATGCGAAGAAAAAAACAGCGGAGGAACGTGCAAAACGTCTTGATGATTTTTATACAGAATTACAGCAAACGATCGAATCTACAATTCAATGGACATTACGAAATAAACTAACGGAATTAATCGAATCATACGATATACAAGTAGGACAGATTCATGAGCAAATTCAACAGTTGCACATCGTCTATGATAAGGAACGTTTATTAAGCTTTTTAAAAGACGGTGCAACGTTTAACAATGCGTATGTCTTAAACTATACGAACGATGTGAGTAACGATATAAAACAACAATTTCGTAAACGTGCACGCACTATATTCGATACTATAAACGATATACTTATGTCACAAATACGTGAGGAAATGAGTTTCCTCGAAAGGAGACAAAGAAAGTTACGTACAGTACTCGATTCTTTTCACGAGAAAGAGGCGCTCGAGCAAGAACGGGAAACTACGCTTGCGGAAATTGAGCGTAGTTTACACGTACATGAAGTAGATAGTCAATTGACTCGTACTGTAGAAGAAATTGTGCGAAAACGAAATGATTTTGTAAAAGAAGCAGTACCGAAAGAACTGCCGGAAAAACGAACGGATACGGAAGTAGTCCTTGACGTAAATCATGAAATAACGCCAGTGACCGAAACACATTCATATGATACGATCGTGTCTCAACTTGAACAGACGATTGCTGCTTTAGAGGAATCCAATGTGCTCCAACATATGATGGATGAATTACGTGAAAAACAACAACGTCTCCAACAACGAAATGTTACTGTTGCCTTGTTCGGTGCTTTTAGTGCAGGGAAATCTTCATTTTCTAATGCACTTTTGGGTGAGCGTGTGTTACCTGTATCACCAAATCCGACGACAGCTGTCATTAATCGAATTTCCCCGATTACTCCTAAGTACGAACACGGTACAGTGATGATAACGTTTAAAGATGAAACGACGTTGCTCGAAGACGTTCGAGCAATTTTAAAAGATGCATTTGATGTAACAAAAAATTTTTCGGAAACAATTTCTATGATCAAAGAATCGCGATTATATGAATCTGAAACGATCGCTAATATGCATCAAGCTTATTTACGGGCGTTAATTGCTGGCTACGATCATCGTAAGGATGAATTTGGTAAAACGAAACGGATTGATTTAACGCAATTTTCCTCTTTTGTAACGGAAGAAAAAATTGCATGCTATATTGAAACGGTTGATTTATATTACGATTGTTCACTAACACAAAAAGGAATTACACTCGTCGATACACCTGGTGCTGATTCGGTCAATGCGCGTCACACGAACGTATCGTTCGATTATATTAAAGAAGCTGACGCAATTATATACGTAACATATTATAACCATGCAATTACGAGTGCTGATCGTGACTTTTTAATGCAACTTGGTCGTGTAAAAGAATCGTTCGAACTCGATAAAATGTTCTTTATCGTCAATGCAGCTGACTTAGCAAAAGATGAACGAGAGTTAGAGCTAGTTACGTCATACGTAAATGAGCAACTCGTCTCATTCGGTATTCGTGATGCTACTATTTACCCGGTATCGAGTAAAAATGCGTTAATCGCAAAAGAAAAAAATGAGCCGGTAAATAAACAGATGAACCAATTTGAGCGGCGCTTTTACGAGTTTATCGAACATGACCTCATTGAACTAACGTTACAAGGAGCACAGTGGGAAATAGAACGTGTACGACATACGCTTAAGACGATGTTAGCTTCTGTACAAATGGATCAAGAAATGAAAGAACAAAGAATATTTGCTTTACATGAAATGAAAGAGCGAATGACTAAAACAGTAAATAGTATGTCCAGTTCATTTGTGATAGAACAGTTAAACGATCGAATACAACGTCAGCTTCATTTCGTATTGGAGCGATTATACATTCGATTTCATGACATGTTTATCGAGCACTTTAATCCAACGACGATTACAGCATCAGGACGTCAAGCGATGAAGCAATTAGAAACATGTCGCACGGACCTTTTACAATATGTCGGCTATGAGTTGTTGCAAGAAGTACGTGCCGTTACATTACGTATGGAAGCTCACGGTAAACAGTTACTTCGTTCTTTATATGAAGAACTTCAAGAGCAACTCGTTGTGATCGACGATACATTAATCGCCTCCAGTTTACATGATATTTCATTCGAGTCACCTCATTATGAGGAAGCATTTACTCAGATCGATATAGACATATTTCAACGAACGTTACGTATGTTTAAAAATACGCGGTCTTTTTTCGAGCAAAATGAACGGGATGAAATGAAAGAACATTTTTATCATACGCTTCGACCGTTTGCTGAAGCGTACGTTCAAGCACAGCAGAAGACGATGGTACGTTCATATCATGAGCAAATGAATGAGTGGACGAATGAAATAAAACAGCAAATTATTACTGAACTGACGACGATGATCGAAGAGCAAATTCAATTGTTGACGAATGATGAGCAAGTCATCACATTGCAAATGATTTATGAAAAGTTAAATGAGATTGTAAATGATGTATAAAAGGATGACAATAGGTGAAACATATACTACTCGTTGATGGAATGGCATTACTTTTTCGTGGTTTTTATGCCACAGCTTATAGTCGTAATTATATGATAAACGATGACGGTATACCGACGAATGGCGTACAGCAATTTTTACGTTATTTTCTCGATTGTATCCAAACATTTCAACCAACACACGTCATTTGTTGTTGGGATTCGGGAAAAACGACGTTTCGAACGGAATTGTACGAAGCGTATAAAGCGAATAGAAGCGATCCACCAGAAGAATTAATTCCACAGTTCTCGTTAGTGCAAGATGTCGTCCGTGCTTTCTCTTTACCGAATGTTTCCGTAAAAAATTACGAAGCAGATGATTTAATTGGTACGTTGGCTACGTTGTATAAAGACGATAAAATAACGATTCAAACGGGTGATCGTGATTTATTACAGTTAGTCGATTCGAATACTCGTGTTGCGCTCATGCAGAAAGGAATCGGAAACTACGACGTGTATGATGAACAAAATTTTTTTGAAAAAATCGGATTATATCCAGAGCAGTTACTCGACTTTAAAGGGTTAACGGGAGATAGTGCCGACAATTATCCGGGTGTTAGAGGAATCGGTGAAAAAACAGCTTTAAAATTGTTGCAACAATACGATTCGTTTGAGACAATATTACAACAAGTAGATGAATTGACTCCGGCGATGAAAAAAAGGCTTACAGAACAGCGCGACATGTTCTATTTGTCCCGTTCCTTAGCCGAAATTAAATGTGATGTTCCATTTACCATTTCGTTAGAAAAAGCTAATTATGAAGTAGACATAGACGAAGTAGAAGAACGAATCCATCAGATTGGCGTATCGTTTCCTCTGCGGAAATACGTATGAGCAAACATATAAATAGAATTATGATGTAAAATGAATTACAATACAGTCTGGATGAAAATTATTGGGGGTTCCATCATGGTCATTTTTAAAAATTGTGTCACGAACGACGATCTATTAGATAAATTAGAACAAGATCGTGTCGTTATTTTAGACGTTCGTGAAACGACCGAACATGCACACGGACATATTCCTGGCTCTGTTCTTATTCCACTTGGACAATTAGAAGAACGCTACGAAGAATTAGATAAAGAGAGCGAAATATACGTAATTTGCCAAGCAGGTGCAAGAAGTAATGCAGCGTGTCGTATACTAGAAGGAAAAGGTTTTCCTTCTGTTTATAACGTCTTGCCTGGCATGGTAGCTTGGACAGGACCGACAAATTCAATTTTATAAACGAACAATCAATTATATATGTGCCTATATACCTCTAGAGTTAGAACAAGATCTAATTCTAGAGATTTTTATTTGTAAAAATGAACATCGAAGCGACAGAGGTCTATTCATTTGATAAAATGGACGTAAAGCTTTTATATTTTTATATAAATAACAAAGTGTGGTGAAATTTGTGAAAAAAGTGTTAATCGCAAATCGCGGAGCGATTGCAGCTCGAATAATTCGAGCGTGTAAAGCGGAACAAATTGAAACTGTTGCAATTTATTCGGAAGCAGATAAAACGTTACCATATGTAAACATGGCAGATGAAAGTTATGAAATTGGACAAGCTCCTGTACAACAAAGTTATTTAAAGATGGATACCATCATTGACTTAGCTAAAAAAGTCGGTGTAGATGCAATTCATCCAGGTTACGGTTTTTTAAGTGAAAATCCGTCATTCGTTCGAGCTTGTGAAAAGGAGAACATAACATTTATCGGACCTGATGCAAACGTGATAGAACAAATGGGAGACAAAATAAAAGCGCGGCAACTGATGCAACAAGCAAATGTACCTGTTATTCCGGGAACTGATCATCAAATTACATCGGCTACAGATGCAAAAAATGCAGCTAAAAAGCTCGGCTATCCCGTTTTACTCAAAGCTAGTGCTGGCGGTGGTGGCATTGGTATGCAAGTAGTGCACGAAGATTCTGAATTAGAAGAAGCCTTTATAAGTACGGGAAAACGTGCAGCTCAATTTTTCGGAAACGATGCAGTTTTTGTCGAAAAAGTTATTACGAATGCACGTCACATTGAAGTTCAAATTGCAGCAGATATACACGGGAATGTTATTCATTTATATGAACGGGATTGTTCGATTCAGCGACGTAATCAGAAAGTAATCGAAGAAGCTCCGGCAAATATATGTGATCACTTACGAAATAAATTGACGACTTACGCAATACGAGCAGCAAAAGAAATTAACTATACGAACGTCGGTACGATAGAGTTTTTAGTCGATGATAATGAAAATGTTTACTTTTTAGAAATGAATACACGACTTCAAGTAGAACATGGAATAACGGAGGAAATAACTGGTGTGGACCTTGCACGATTGCAACTTCTCATTGCGCGTGGTGAACGGATTCCTTTTATGCAAGATGACGTAACGATGAACGGACATGCGATTGAAGCACGTATTTATGCGGAAGATTCGAAAACATTTTTCCCATCCCCTGGGAAAATTACAACGTACAAGGAACCGAAAGGTGAGGGGATACGTATGGAAGCGACCGTGACAGACGATACAGAAGTGACACCATTTTACGATCCGATGATTAGCAAATTAATTGTACATGGGAACACGAGAGAAGAAGCAATTGAGAAATTACAACGTGCCCTCCATTCGTATAAAATTGAAGGAATAAAAACGAACATTCCGATGTTACAGACGATTAGTACGTTAGCCCCTTTTTTACGGGCAAAAATTACGACAGATTTTATAACGAATCAATATATTCCGACACTAAAAAAATAAATGGTATAATAATGAATGGAAATAGATAAATCGTAGGAAGGAGTTTTGCAACATGTACGACATTATTATTATTGGATCAGGACCTGCAGGAGCAAGTGCTGCTATGTTTTCTGCAAAGGCAGGTAAAAAAACGTTATTAATCGATAACGACCGGGGGATGACGCGCCGTGCTCGCTTCGAAAACTACTATGCGGTAAAAGAAATAACGGGACCAGAAATGGTTGATACAGGAATAGAGCAAGCAAAAGCGTTAGGTGCAACGTTCGTAGAAGATACAGCGACAAAAGTAAGTAAAACCGATGATAGTGTCGCCGTTGAAACAGAAAAAAATACATACAATGGGAAACACGTCATTTTAGCAACAGGTGCGGCTGTAACGCTAGCAGAAGCTTCTGGAGTTGAAGTAACAGACGGTACAGAACCGCGCATTAAAAAAGTTGTCGCAGTAGATGCTAATGGGAAAACGAACGTTGAAAATGTTTGGGCTGCTGGTACGTGTGCGGGTGTAAGTGTACATGCTATTATTACGGCAGGAGACGGTGCAAAAGTAGCGATCAACATTATAAGTGAACTAAATGGTGAACGATACGTAGATCACGATGTTTTAGAAAAATAATCTACATGGATAAAAGGATGCAAACGAATATGTTGCATCCTTTCCATTTATAAAGGATGTGAAACACGATGCAACAAGTACAATTAACAATAGAAAAACGAGACTATTTCGACTTAAAACAAAACCTCGTCTTTCTAACTCGTTCTGACCAAGAAATCCTCCATGTCATCACGGATGATTCTATTTTTAAAGTAATGACGATAAATGGTAAACAATATGTTATAAAGCTACATGAACACCGTGATTTATTAATTGTAACCTTCTTGAATGAACAAGTTACAGAACGAGTCAAAAATAAAGTGAAACGATACGTCGTTGAATGGTTCGATTTAGACCGCGACATTAGACCATTTTATGTCATAGCAGAAAAAGATGACGTTTTACACTCAATCGTTCAAAAATATAAAGGATATCGAATCGTCGGTATTCCAGACTTATTTGAAAGCTTCACGTGGGCAATTCTCGGCCAACAAATAAATATTACATTTGCATATCGTTTAAAACGACGCCTCGTCGAAACGTACGGATCGACGATACAGTATAACGATAAAGAAATTGCAGTTTTCCCAAGCGCTGAGACAATTGCAACACTAAACGAAAATGACTTACGGAAATTACAAATTAGTAACCGAAAAGCGCAATATATTATCGGCATTGCAAACATGATTGCAAATAAAAATATAACGAAAGATAAACTAATGAAGTTAGACGATGAAACGTTAGAAAAGAAATTAACGAATATACGTGGTGTCGGCAAATGGACAGCTCATTACGTCATGATGCGCACACTCCGACGCACAAATGCATTTCCGGTCCAAGATGTTGGCATCAAACGAGCATTCCAACAGGCTCTCGGTTTAAAGACGAGACCGACCATGGAACAAATGCAAGCACATATAAAGCGGTGGTCAGGTTGGGAAGCATATGCAGCGTTTTATTTGTGGAGGACGTTATATGAAGATGAGTCGTAAAACTGCAATTCATTCTAGTTTACATAATATATATTATCGGAAGTTATGTATTTAAGAAAAGAGGTAACGTGTACCTCTCTTCTTTCGTATCTTATTCTTTTTCATCCGTAAACGTTTGTAAGTTTTGGACAGCTGGTCCGTGAATAACTTCTCCTTTATAAGAAAATCGTGAACCGTGACATGGGCAGTCCCACGTTTTTTCTGCTTCGTTCCAATTTAATTCACATCCTAAATGTGTGCACGTCGTATCAACGATATATATTTCGCCATGTTCATTTTTATATGCACCAGCGCGTTCATTGTTATACGTAATGACTTTCGCTTCACCTTTTGCAAGTGGTTCCATTTCTTTTGGTGGTCGGCTAAGTTTACCTTTAATTAAATGTTTCGCTACATCTGTATTAAATGTAAATAGTTTTTTAATTGCTGGATCAAATTTTAATTCACGGGCCGGCGAAAACAATTGTGCAAGTGGGTTATCATTATCCATAATGAGATCGCGTATTAATAAAGCTGCATTCGTTCCGTTCGTCATCCCCCACTTTCGAAAACCGGTCGCAACAAACACATTATCGTTTCCTTTAGCGACACGACCTACGTATGGAAGTTTATCTAACGTCGTTAAATCTTGTGCAGACCAATGATATAACGTCTGTTGAACGTTAAAATGAGTATCAGCAAAGCGGTATAACGATTCGTAATGAGTTGTTGTTTGCTCTTCCGATTGACCGACTTTATGGTTTTCACCAACGACGAGTAATGCACGCTCTCCATTCACTTTTACCGTTCGTAACGATCGCTTCGGAGATTCTGCACTTAAATAGATGCCCTCATCAATCAACTTGTCCGTTTTTACGGCGATAGCATATGAACGATCAGCATACATTTTTGTCGGATAAAATCCCGTTCCATCATAAAACGGATAATTCGATGCTTGGACGACGTAACTACATATAATTCGATGACCATTTTCCGTTATAATCGTCGGATGTTTTGCATATTCTACATTAATCGCACGTGTTTGATCGTATATTTTTACCCCACGCTCTATACATTCATTCAATAAAACTTGTAAATAACGTAATGGGTGAAACATCGCACCACTTTTCATTTGTAGCACACTTTGCACTGGTATTGGTACATTGCACGAATCAAGTAGTCTTCCTTCAATACCGATTCGTTCATACGCTTCATATTCTTGTTCTAATTTTTTTACATACGTCTCATCATTCGTATAAACGTACGAAAAATGAGTTTCATAATCGCATTCGATGTCGTGATTTTTAATCGTCTCTTCAACGAAACGTGCTGCCTCATCATTTGCTGCATAATAACTTTGTGCAAATTCCAATCCGTAATGTTGTATGATTTCATCATAGATTAATCCATGTTGGGGAGTCACTTTTGCTGTCGTATGTGCAGTCGTTCCTCCCATTAGTTTATTTGCATCAATCAGACAGACATCCAAACCTTGTTTTGCTAATAAATACGCTGTTGTAATGCCAGTAATTCCGGCGCCGACAATTCCGACATCGACTTTTAGTTTTTCATCGAGTCGTTGAAATGTCATTTGTTCCACACTATCGATCCAATAACTTTTTGGTTTATCTTGAAAAAACTGATCGTATCCCATCGTCCGATTACTCCTTTGCTACAATTCATTGTTGTCTTATACGATGCCCAATACGATTAATTTTATGTAGTAAAAGGTGGTAAATGCACCACCAATCACGTTAAATTTTTCTTCATTTCTTCTAAGATTTTTTTCTCTAATCGAGATACTTGCACTTGAGAAATACCAAGTCGTTCTGCAACTTGGGATTGCGTTTGATCTTTAAAATAACGTAAATAAATGATCAGTCGTTCCCTTTCTTCTAAGTTGCGAATTGCTTCTTGAACAGATAGTTTATTGAACCACTCTTTATCATCGTCGGCGATTTGATCGAGTAGTGTAATCGGCTCTCCACCATTTTCATAGACTGTTTCGTGAATCGAATGAGGTGAACGAATGGCATCTTGTGCTTGGGCAACTTCTTCACGAGAAATGTCCAACGCATCAGCAATTTCTTGTACGGTCGGCGAACGATTTAACTGTTTCGTTAATCGATCTTTTTCTAACCGTACTTTATGGCCGAGCTCCTTTAAGGAACGACTCACTTTAATCGTTCCATCATCTCGTATGAAGCGTTGTATTTCCCCGATAATCATCGGAACAGCATACGTTGAAAACTGCACATCATACGATAAGTCGAATTTATCGATCGATTTCATTAATCCGATACTACCAATTTGAAATAGATCGTCTGGTTCGTAGCCACGATTTAAAAAACGTTGCACGACAGACCAAATGAGACGTACATTTCTCTCTACTAATAGATCTCGAGCTCGTTTATCGCCTTGTTGGCTACGGTAAATTAATTCTCGCACAACTTCTTTCGATAACATTTCCTGACTATCATCAAGTTTTGCATCGATATTCATCGTTTTTCACCTAATGGCAAACCGTTTTTGTCTTCGTCAACTGCTTTTTCATAATTACGGTTGTCCCTTTATTTATTTCAGAAATAATTTCTAACGAGTCCATAAAACTCTCCATTATCGTAAAACCCATACCAGATCGTTCTAGATGCGGTTTTGATGTATATAATGGTTGTTTTGCTTCTTCAATATCGTGAATGCCAGTTCCCTCATCGCTAATCTTTATTTCTATTTCCGCATCATCTGTAATCATACAATCGACGACAATTTTACCGTCCTCATGATTATGATAGCCATGTATAATAGCGTTCGTTACAGCTTCAGATACGACTGTTTTAATTTCCGTTAATTCATCCATTGTTGGATCGAGTTGGGCAACGAAAGCTGCAACAGTAGCCCGAGCGAACGACTCATTTCTACTAACACTAATAAACTCTAATCTCATTTCATTTTTCATGACGCCACCCCTAACATCGTTAATGCGGACTTTTCGTCCTTTGCTGTTTGCACGATTTTGTACAAACCTGCCATTGCAAAAAGCCGATCAATTTGCGGATGAATGGAACAAACGAAAAATTGCCCACCATTCTTAGCAATTTCGTTGTAACGACCTAGTAAGACACCAATACCCGAACTGTCCATAAATGTTACATCTTCCACATTTAATATAATGTGGTGAATATTGTTTTCTCGTAAATACGTTTGCCACTCCTCTCGTAGCGCAAGCGTTTCATGGTGATCGATTTCTCCGCGCAAACGGACGATTAATACATTCTCTTTCACTGTAAACTGATTCGACACACGGACCATTTATCACATACCTCCCTCGTAGTAATGTAGTTCGTCATTCATAAATAAATACCTTTTATTAGACAAAACTAGTCGTTTTTGGAGATAGAATACGAAGAATTTGCAAACTTTGTCATTTGCTTTATGTTTCGTTTTAAATGGTCGAAAACTGTAGCACGATCCACTGTTTTGGCGACTGTTAAAGGTACTTCGATCATGACTTCGTCATTTCGTTTCACATACAAAACACCAACTTCATCACCACGTTTAATAGGTAAAGTAGCATGATCATGTAAGACGACTTCTGTTTTTACATCTAGTTCTTCCTGTTTCCCTTTTTCATAGAGCAAACTTATTTGTTCATTTGTCTGTACATCGTATGTCATTTCTTTCGTTCGAATGTTACGTAACGTAGCGACTGTTTCATTCTTACCGTATATTTTTTTCGTTTCGTAATTGCTAAATGCATAATTAATCATTTCTGATACGGTCGCATTTCTTTCTTTCGACGATTCCGCCCCCATGACAACGGCAACGACCCGCATATCATCTTTTAAAGCGGATGCAGTTAAACAATACTTCGCTTCACTCGTATAGCCAGTTTTCAACCCATCAACGTTTGGATGAAACCGGACTAATTTATTCGTATTGACAAGCCAAAACTCGTTCTCTTCCCCTTTCCGCAAATAATCTTCATAAATAGACGTATAGTTGACGATATCTTCATATTTTAATAATTCTTTTGACATGATAGCCATGTCGTATGCTGTCGTATAATGATCCTTTGCCGGTAATCCGGATGAGTTTTGAAATTTCGTATTTTCAAGTTGTAACTCCTTTACTTTTTCATTCATCCGTTGGACGAATATTTCTTCTGTTCCAGCAATTTCTTCCGCTAACGCGACACTTGCATCATTCGCTGAGGCAATCGCGATCGCTTTTATTAAATCTTCGACTGTCATTTCTTCACCAGCTTCTAAAAACACTTGTGAACCACCCATAGATGCAGCTCGTTCACTAACAGTGACGACATCTGTAACAGAAAGTTCTTCTCGCTCAATTGCTTCCATAATGAGAAGTAACGTCATTATTTTCGTTAAACTTGCCGGTGCTAATTTTTCATGTTCGTTTTTTGCATATAAAATAGTTCCTGTATCACGTTCTAATAATAGTGCCGCCTTTGTATTTTTTGCTAAATCGGCATTGTTCGTTTCTGCATACGATATAGTCGGAGTAAGAAAAGAAATAGTGAGTAAAACAAATACGATCAACGATTTAAATATGTTCATCAACATGCATCCTTCCTTATTTATACGTACACATATAGGATGGACCAAATGTAATATTTTTATAACTAGAAAAATATAAAAGCGATGATAATTTTTCTATCACTTTAGGTTAAGAACGTCTTCAAATAAAAAAGATAGCATTCTTTACGAATGCTATCACTGATACGCTCCATTTATTCTATCGTTTCGATAATGATCTGTTCTGTTTTTTTGGTTTTGCTAAAATAATAACTATTTTTTACTAACTGCTTCACTCCGTCTATATCGTTTCTATTAGCATATAACGTACAAAGAGGTTCACCTTTAGCGACGTAATCGCCAACTTTTTTATGTAAGATGAAGCCGACGGCTAAGTCGATATCATGTTCTTTCGTAACGCGCCCCGCGCCTAAGGCGACGGAAGCTTTTCCAATTTCGTTAGCGTTGATTCGTTCGACGTAACCGGTATGATCCGAAAAAATATCTACTTTATACTTCGCTCTTGGTAGTTTCTCTAAATCTTGCACGAGATCAAACTTTGCTCCTTGTGATGTAATAAAACGTTGAAATGTCTCAAGGGCTTTGCCGTTTTTTATATTTTCCTCTAGCAATTTGCGAGCTTCTTCTAACGTGTTTGCTTTTTCAGCTAAAACGACCATATGGCTGCCAAGTTCGAGTGATAGTTCCGTTAAATCGCTTGGACCGTTACCACGGAGCGTTTCAATAGCTTCTTCTACTTCTAAACTGTTTCCGATTGCATTACCGAGTGGTTCATTCATATTCGATAAAATCGCAACAGTTTTTCGTCCAACATGATTTCCTATATTAACCATTAATTGTGCTAATTTTTCCGCATCTTCTTTTGATGTCATAAATGCACCTGAACCAACCTTTACATCTAATACAATTTTATCAGCACCGGATGCAATTTTTTTACTCATAATTGAACTTGCAATAAGCGGAATCGAGTTAACTGTTGCCGTAACGTCTCGTAAACTATACAGTAGTTTATCAGCGGGTGCTAAATCATCCGATTGCCCAATAATCGCCAATCTATTTGTGTTAACTAATTCGATAAACTTATCATTCGATAGTTCCGTGTGAAAGCCAGGTATCGCCTCTAATTTATCGATCGTCCCACCTGTGTGACCGAGTCCTCTTCCACTCATTTTCGGAACGTATACACCAACAGAAGCTACGAGCGGACAGAGAATAAGTGTCGTTGTATCACCTACTCCACCAGTGGAATGTTTGTCCACTTTTATTCCTTTCATTGCTGATAGATCAACAGTTTTTCCGCTTTCAACAATTGCCATCGTCAGCAGAGCACTTTCTTCATCGGTCATCCCTTGAAAATAGATCGCCATAAGAAGTGCACTTATTTGATAGTCCGGAATAGTCCCATTCGTATATCCATCGATAAAAAAGTGAATTTCCCGATCAGATAATGGTAGTCCGTTACGTTTTTTTTCAATAATATCATACATACGCATCGTAATCTCACCTATTTCCTTTTACATCATTTAAAAAGCTCGTTCCATATCCTGGCAATGGGGTAGAAAAATTGTCTGCAATCGTTGCCCCGACATCGGCGAACGTTTTTCGAATTGGTAACTGTTTACCCCTCTTTATATTATTGTGATAGACGAGTAGCGGGACGTATTCCCGTGTATGATCTGTGCCGTGGTGTGTCGGATCATTTCCGTGATCAGCAGTAATGATAAGCAAATCGTCACTTCGTAATTGGGAAAGTATATTTTCTAGCTGTCTATCAAAGGTCTCTAATGCATGAGCGTATCCTTTAGGATTACGGCGATGACCGTATTTTGCATCAAAATCGACTAAATTTAAAAAACATAATCCGTTAAAAGACCGCTCCATCGTTTCTGATAACTTTTTCATACCATCGTCGTTATCTACCGTTCGAATCGCCTCTGTAATACCTTCACCATCAAATATGTCGACAATTTTACCGAGAGAAATGACATCCTTTCCCGCTTCTTTTAATGAATCTAATACTGTTTTGCCAAATGGTTTTAAAGCGTAGTCGTGTCTATTTGCTGTTCGTGTGAAATTTCCAGGTTCTCCGATAAATGGACGTGCAATGACACGACCGACTAAATAACGTTCATCCAACGTTAATGTACGAGCAATGGAACAAATATTATATAATTCATTTAATGGGATGACGTCTTCATGTGCTGCAATTTGTAATACGGAGTCTGCAGACGTATAGACGATCATCGCACCAGTTTCGATATGTTCTTTTCCTAACTCTTCTATAATAACTGTTCCTGAAGCTGGTTTATTCCCGATAATACGGCGCCCAGTTTGCTTTTCAAGCTCTTCGATTAATTTTTTCGGAAAACCGTTCGGAAATGTTTGAAATGGTTGATCAATATATAGGCCCATTAGTTCCCAATGACCGGTCATCGTATCTTTTCCAACAGAAGCTTCTTCCATTTTGGTAAAATACGCCAACGGTTCTGTTACTGGCTCAATTCCTTTTAACGGTTCGATATTACCTAGCCCTAGTTTTGCAAGTTGTGGTAACGTTAGTCCGTTAACGTAATGAGCGATATTACCTAACGTATGGGCGCCAACATCACCGTACTGTTCTGCATCTGGTGCTTCACCAATTCCGACAGAGTCTAAAACGATAAGAAAAATACGTTTGAACATCGATTATGTCCCCTTTCTGCTATGCCCGCGGATGAAATTGCTTATATATATCTTTCATGCGCTTTTTCGTTATATGAGTATAAATTTGTGTTGTAGAAATGTCGGCATGTCCAAGCATTTCTTGTACGGAACGTAAATCTGCGCCATTTTCCAACAAATGGGTGGCAAACGAATGGCGTAGCATATGTGGTGTTATTTTCTTCGTTAAATTTGCTTTTCCCGCCAATTGTTTCAACACTTTCCAAAAACCTTGGCGTGAAAGAGGTCTTCCATGGTGGTTTACAAAAAGTGCTGTTTCAGTTTTATTTCGTTTCGTTAGTTCAGGTCTTCCTTTCTCTAAATACGTCGTTAACGCGTCGATTGCTAGATCACCGAGTGGAATAATACGTTCTTTGTTTCCTTTTCCGAGACAGCGAACAAACCCCATCGTTATATGCACGTCACCGACGTGTAATTGAACGAGCTCGGTAACGCGTAATCCAGTTGCGTATAACACTTCGACCATCGCTTTATTACGTAAGTCTAACGGTTTTATTCCCTCAATTTGTAACAATTTTTCTACTTCCTCAAAGGATAACGTTTCTGGAAGAAGTCGCTCTAACTTCGGTGTTTCAATATGGAGGCTTGCATCGTGTGTAACGATTCGTTCTCGTATGAGAAATTGATGGAACGAACGTAAAGTAGAAATAATACGTGCGATTGTAGCGGTCGACTTTCCCTTCTTACGATTTACATATAAAAATGAAATAATATGAGCACGAGCAATGTCATTCCAATTCGTCGCTTTTTCGGCACGTTTTAAATAATCGACATATTGTTCAAGATCACGTCGATAAGATAATAATGTATTTTCTGCTAAGCCTCGCTCAATCCGTAAATAATGCATGAAATCTTCTACTTCATTCATTAACATCGTTTATTCTCCTAATCGAAAAAATAAATGGAGTCGGTCTAAAAGCGACTCATTTTCACCAAATACTTTTAACGCTGGACCATCGGGTTGATCGTAACGGTGATATCTTTCGTACTCTTCATGTATTGCGCGTAAACCTAAATAAAAGAGTACCGTACAACAAATAAATATGACTGTCACTTTACATATATTCCATATGAACCGTCTCATTTTATAACACCTTTCTAGTAGTTCATTCTATTAGAAAGGTATGCCAATATTTACCTATATTATACATGATGTTGTTTTTATTGTACGACAGCATTTTATGATAAAAAAAGGACCTTCATTTATTTATGTATGAAGGTCTGTAACTTAATTCGATTCTACGACTGCATTTTGACATTGTTTACAAATGCCATGAAACGTTAAACGGTGATCTTTCACTTGGAACTCCCATTGTTCTTCGACAATCTTTTCGACATCGCTTAATAAATCTTCGATAATTTCCTCTACAGAGCCACATTCCATACAAACTAAATGGTGATGGAAATGTTCAATACCCTCTTTTCGTAGATCGTAACGTGATACACCGTCACCAAAATTTATTTTATCGACAACTTTTAATTCACATAAAAGTTCCAACGTACGATAAACTGTTGCTAAGCCGATTTCAGGTGATTTTTCTTTAACGAGTAAAAACACTTCTTCCGCACTTAAGTGATCCTCTTCCCGTTCTAATAGAACAGTGAGCGTCGCTTCTCGTTGCGGCGTCAATTTATATCCTTTTGCGTGTAACTGCTTTTTTATTCGTTCAATTCGCTGCTCCATGGATATACCCCTCCATCTTCACTTTCATTATAGAGAGAGAATGAAAGTGTGTCAAAAGTTATTCATCTATCCAACTCTTTTATGAGCAGTCCATACAACAATATATTCACATTATTGCAATAAAATTTTAAAAGCTTCATTTGCGACGTACGTTTCGACTAACGAACTAATAAAAGCTAGTCCGAATAAAATGAAAAATAACATCGTGTATTGTACAATTTGTTGTTTGAACGAATTTCGTACAGTTTTACCCATAATCTTTTGTAAAAGACTTAAAGAGAAAAGCATCGCTAACGTTGCGGCAATGATATAAAGCGGAATGATGATCATGTTTTGTGGTGCGATCGCAAACGTAGCATAGAGTAATCCTTTTGTTCCTAGTTGATTCACTAAAAATCCGACCGAAAAACCGACGAGAAGTCCTTTAATAAATAAAAGAAGCCAGATGAGTGGTAAACCGATAATCGTTAATCCTAAAATAAAAAATAACGTTAAATACTTAGCGTGATAGAACGTACTTTGTATTAAAATATCTTTTCGGGAGATGATCGGCTCTTTATGTAACTGTTCGAAAAACTGCTCTAAATAGAAATATAAATCTTGCTTCTGAATAAAACTCATATTATTAACAGTTAAAGCACCGAAAATAATACCGGTTAGAAATAAAATAAAGCTGAAAGTATATAACGTTACGTTATGTTTAATGTGGCGAAATATAACGTTTTTCTTTTCATACATACGTTTCCTCCATCCCGTAAAAGTATCTATTCAATCAATATGATAGATGAGAGGAAAAGATGACTACGAGATAATAGAATACATACATTTCAAATAGAAATGAAATCGTTTATTTATGATCAAACGTGACACGTCCGTATGTTCCGCCACCACCAGCTTGAATGTGCTGTTTTCCTGTGCGCATTGCTAAAATAGCTTTAGCAATCTTTTCATTTACGACTTGAAGCAGTTGTTTTTCCGTCGCAAAATGGATGATATTCATTTCTGTTTGAAACGCATCTAGTAATTTCTCAAGTGTTTTCGGGCCTAAACCCGGAATATAGTCAAGGGGAACTTGGTATATATACGGTGGACGTGTTCGTTTAGTCGTCGCAGTTTTTAATTGTTGTATACGATCGAATACACCTCGAACAATCGCTTTACTGTTACAGTGAGAACAAATCATATCTTTGGCACCCACTTGATTTGAGCATGCTCGACAGACAGTCGAATAATATTTGCCTAATTTAGGGTTCATCCCATAATTAGCCGCAATTTTTCTGCCGTCCTTTTCATATAATGCAGCGGTAAATTCAACAAAAGACGGTTCCCGTAACGTTACTTTTTGATACTCGCGGGCAATTTTTCCAAGTGAATGACTGTCGGAATTTGTCACGTACGTATACGAATGTAGCTCTGCGATTTGATCCGCCATATCGGTATCAGCACTTAAACCTAATTCAATGGCATCGATCATCGTTGGATCGAGTACTTCTTCGAGTGAGCAGTTTACACCTTTTCCATACAAACTTTTAAACGGTGTAAAAACGTGAGCTGGAATGAATAATCCATCTAACTCTTTCACTTTCTGTTGTAGTTCTTTTGCTGTTCCGTAAAAACGCTGTGAACTTAATGAAATGTTTGTCATCTTCATTTTTAACCAATTTGAAAAATAACGCATATTCTCAAGCGTAGGAATAAAACAAAGAACGTGAATTGGACCTTGGCAAGTCGTATCATACAGTTCAATTTCACTACCGAGAAGTAGTGTGACACGTCCAAAGCGAATACCGCCAGTTTGTAGTTGGACAGCGTCCGCTTGTATTACACATTGTTCTATTTCCGTCAATACATTTGGTGAATGACAGTCGATAATACCGATCAAATCGATTCCTTTTCTTTTTCCAGCTTCATGAATAATATTTTTCAATGTCAATGTATGGGAAGCGCTAATTTTTACCGGATTATTTTCCTGATCACGTCCGATGTGAATGTGTAAATCAGCAAAAAATTCGTTTAACGGCATTCATCTATCCTCATTTCATCATACGTAAATATAAAAGTGCATACATCGTTTTTGCATCATATATTTTCTTTTCGCGTATGTATTGCTCTGCTTCTTCTAATGTTAACGTTACGATCTCAACGAATTCATCTTCATCGCCTTTGACACGTTTTTCTAGTTTAGATAACGTGTTCGTATAATATAAGTGAATAATTTCATCGGCAAACCCTGGAGATGTATAAAACGATGTAATATATTTGAGCTCATTCGTCGTATAGCCTGTTTCTTCTTCTAATTCTCTTTTAGCAGTTACTTCGGGAGCTTCGTTTCGTTCGACCTTGCCTGCCGGTATTTCTACAATAGATCTTTCTAACGGTTTTCGATATTGTTCAACGAAAATTATTTCGTTTTCGTTCGTTACAGGAATGATAGCGACTGCTCCCGGATGTTTTACGATTTCACGTGAAGATGTCTTCCCATCAGGTAAGCGCACTTTATCTATTTGAACAGAAATAATATTTCCTTGAAAAATTTGTTCCGTTTCAATCGTTTTTTCGATAAATTTGTCCATTTAAATGACACCAACCTTTTTTAAGTTCATTGTAACATATAAGGCTGTATACTCTACACATGATGTTTATTTATTGTTACCGTGTCGATTTCATTTATGCTTATTATTTGAATAGTTCCCCCTTAAAGCTAGTTATTAACACTAACTTTAAGGGGAGTGACCATTTGTTCATCTTCTTTTGTCCGACTTATACGGATCGTGCCTATGGTCTTTTTTATCATGATGTTGTTCGTTTCGATAGTAATGATGATCTTTATGCGATTTTTCTTTTACACAAACATTCACTTTCGTTTCCCCAATCGCTTTTACCGAAAACTCTTTCTCTACTTCTACCGCTATTTTGTTTCCTTTATCCTCGATTTTACATTGAATACAGTTTGGTTGTTGTAAAACGTTTACTATAATTTCATAGTCATCGTGTAAACAATTTTTATCTATCTTTTTTAAAGTTACTTCATCACAATAATCGACTGTAGCAGACACGACTTCTGTTTTTGTATTATCGTTAAAGGAATACCAAACGTTAATATCATAACTACCATGTACTTCTACGAGATCGTCTGATTTCATTTTTGCATGATAGCGGTGATTAATAATCCAACAACCTAAAATACTTGACGGCTTATGTTCAGGATCAATGTAATTTGTACACGTTATTAGCTCTCGCCCTTTCCCACAAACCGCTTTCGTAATAATTTCACGATATTCTTTATCTACAAAGCTCATCGTTTCGCATACCTCCTCCTTTATCAATGTCAGTTTATGCAAGACAAATACCTAAGGTGCATAAGATTAAATATAAAAGGAATTGTTAAGTGGAAGTTTCTAATGATGAGTTTGCTCATCCGATATATCCAGTCTACTTCATTCTAATGTAAAAACGTCCGACATAAATCATCGGCTACATAAATAGCGATGAAAAAACACCTATCAACGATCGATAGGTGTTAGCAATATTTAATATGAAGTTTGGCTACGTTTTTTTCTGACCGATAAAATTTCTAAATCTTTTCCTAACTTATGACGAATTCTTTTTCGGGCTTCAGCCGGAGTACGGGCAACTACATATTTATAATGGACTTCATCTTTTTGGCGTGTTTTTACTTCGTAACGTTGTGCACCACAAATCATCCGTGTCACTCCTTCAACGAATCATTGAAATTCATTTTAAACTTTATATTTTTATATTCATCCGTTCTTTTTCAGTGATGGAAGACATTTCATTTTTGAGTACTCTTAAGAATACACTTCTTTCAGATTTTGTTGCATGGTTGGATCATATCCTCGCCACAGTAAATTTTAACTATAAAGATAAATGCCATGCCTAACATATAAATAGAACGGAATCACTCAGATAGCGATTCCGTTCATTGTTCATTCTTCATAACCATATTTTACTTTTTTATATTCGTTCCAGCTTTTCCAGTTAACAAATCGCCACCTGTATCTTTGATCACGTGGTTAGTTACTTCACGGGCGATCGTACTAGAGACTAATTGCAGCACATCATTTACGACGATTTGAATTTCTTTAAATTCTTGCACAATTGGAATTTCGTCAAGTTCGTCTTGAATGCGATCGATTTTTTCATCGATTTTCTTTACTGCTTCCTTTTTGTCATACGCCTGCAAATTTACGGCTTGCTTTTGTAAATGTTTAATTTGCGAAATTAACTCTTGTACTTTTTCGTTTTCATTTATTTTAGCCTCAAGTACTTTGAATCGCTCAATTTCTTCCGTGTGCGCAAGCATCGAAGCTAAATTTTTTGCTTCTTGTAATACATCCTGTCGTGAATAAATTGTCATCTTATTTCACCTCAATTGTTTCGTTTACTAATGTTCCAGTTAAAGACCATGTTTTTGCTTCGGTAATTTCTACATCGACAATCTCACCAATAATCGATTTTGGTCCTTTAAAGTTTACAACTTTATTTTTCTCCGTATATCCAGATAAAACAGTATCATCTTTTTTACTTTCACCTTCGACGAGTACTTTTACCGTTTGTCCGACATACTCTTGCATAAATTGTGCAGAATGTTTATTGACAAGTTCATTTAAACGGTATAAACGTTCTTTTTTCACTTCCATCGGAATTGTGTCTTCTTGAGCTGCTGCTGGCGTACCTTCACGAGGTGAATAAATAAACGTATAAGCGGATTCATATTTTACTTCTTCAACTAAAGACAATGTATCTTCAAACTGTTCATCTGTTTCATTTGGAAATCCGACGATAATATCTGTCGTTAATGTAACATTTGGAATGGCAGTTTTAATTTTATCAACGAGTTCTAAATATGATTCACGTGTATATTTACGATTCATTTTACGTAAAATGTAATTATTTCCTGATTGAACAGGTAAATGAATATGGTCGAGTAAATTACCACCTTGAGCTAGTACTTCGATTAGATGGTCGTCAAAATCACGTGGGTGTGACGTCGTAAAGCGAACGCGTGGAATATCGATTTTATGCATATCGTTCATTAAATCGCCGAAACGATAGTCGATATCCGTAAAGTCTTTACCGTATGCATTGACATTTTGTCCGAGTAACGTAATTTCTTTATATCCTTGCGCTGCAAGATGTCGCACTTCTTGAATAATATCTTCAGGTAGACGACTACGCTCTTTTCCGCGAGTCATCGGTACGATACAGTACGTGCAAAATTTGTCACATCCGTACATAATGTTTACCCAAGCTTTAATGTTACCGTGGCGTACTTTTGGTAAGTTTTCAATAATGTCGCCTTCTTTTGACCACACTTCAACAACTTGGGCCTTGCTAAACATTGCTTCTTGAATAAGTTGTGGTAAGCGATGAATGTTATGTGTACCGAAGATGAGGTCAACTTGTTGATGTTTTTCCAAAATACGGTTTACGACTGTTTCTTGTTGTGACATACAACCACAAACACCGAGTATTAAATTCGGGTTTTCCCGTTTTAACGCTTTTAAATGACCGATTTCACCGAACACTCTGTTTTCTGCATTTTCTCGAATAGCACACGTATTTAATAAAATAACGTCTGCTTCTTCTTGATCTAATGTAGGAGTGTATCCCATTCCTGATAAAATTCCTGCCATTACTTCCGAATCGTGTTCATTCATTTGACAGCCATACGTACGAATTAAAAATTTCTTTCCTTTTCCAATTGCACGTAATTGTTCAGGTATTTCGAAGTCGTAAAACACCTCTACATCGTCACGTCCACGTTTACGTGCTTTATTTATATTCGGTGGTTCGAATGTCGTTTCGAAATAATGAGCAAAATCTGCAGACGTTTTTTCCGATAGTGATTTGTCCGAACTGGATTTTTTGTCCATGGACGAACCCTCTCGAATTTGCGCTTGTTCCTTACGCTGTTGCTCGTTCATTGTACGAACTCCTTCCATCATAATCTCTTCATTTACCTAGTATATAATGTTCAAGTCAATTACACAATTGTTCTCATTTGAAAATACGAAAATGTAACTTAAACGTATATAATGTATGACAAAACAAAAAACTACCGTAAGGAGGTAGTTTTTAAGTTTTATTCATTTATTTTTTCTATTTTAGCGTGGTTCTACAATTAACTTAATTGCTGTTCTTTCTTCACTTTCTATTAAAATATCGGTGAAGGCTGGGATACAGATTAAATCAATCCCGCTTGGTGCAACAAATCCTCGTGCAATAGCTACCGCTTTAATCGCTTGATTCAATGCACCTGCTCCTATTGCTTGAAGTTCTGCTGATCCATTTTCTCTTAAGACGTTTGCCAATGCTCCTGCTACTGAATTCGGGTTTGACTTTGCTGAAACTTTTAAAACGTCCATTACTTAGTACCTCCTCAATAATCTTATATATTGATTTATTGCTACTATATTCTATGAAATGAATCCTTATTACTTAATTATGCACGAATTACCATAAATTACAACTTATTCACATAGATTATCGGAAGTTTTAACGTAACATGATTACTTATTCATAAAAAGGATGGTCGTCATTAATTAAAATTCGTTTAATTGTTTTCGCCTTTCCAGTTTGTCGATCGATCGAAATGAGACAACCATTTAATTGAGCGTTCCCCTTTTTATCCACTTCAAAACGAGTAGGCAAGTTCGAAACGAATCGTTTAATGACAGCTTCTTTTTCTACTCCGATAATCGAGTCATAAGGTCCTGTCATTCCTACGTCTGTTAAAAATGCCGTCCCTCCAGGTAATATACGCTCATCTGCTGTCTGTGTATGTGTATGTGTACCGACAACAGCGGTTACTCGACCTGCAACGTACCATGCAAACGCTTGCTTTTCGCTCGTTGCTTCTCCATGAAAGTCGATAAAAATAATGTTCGTTCGCTTCGACGCTTCTTCGATCAATTCATCCGCTTTTAGAAAAGGATCATCGATCGTATCAAGAAATACTCTACCTTGTAAATTAATGATCGCAATTTCTTGATCGTTTATTTGTACGTATATGATACCTTTTCCTGGATTGTTTGAGGGAAAATTTGCGGGGCGCACTAAGTACGGTGCATCATCGATAAAATTGAAAATATCTTTGTTGTGCCACGTATGATTACCTAATGTGATCGCGTGTACACCGAGTTGTAAAAATTGTTTATATATTTTCTCTGTAATTCCTTTACCACCAGCAGCATTTTCGCCATTAACGATCGTAAGTTGTGGACGGTGTTTATTTTTTAACTTCGGTAAATATTCAGTTAACATTTGTCGACCAGGTGAACCAACGACATCACCAATAAATAAAATGTTCATATATATCTCCTTAATTACCTCTATTATACAAGTAAAATCAGCGATGTTTCAAGTGAATTAAAAAAAGCGGTCACGATAACCGCTTTTTTAAGTTGCATAAACTATTCGTTTATTAAAGTTATTTCGCATATTCGACGGCACGTGTTTCGCGAATAACGGTCACTTTAATATGTCCAGGAAATTCGAGTTCACCTTCGATTTTTTTACGAATATCTCTAGCCATATGAGTCGCTTGTGCATCGTCGATTTCATCCGGTTTTACCATGATGCGAATTTCTCGACCTGCTTGAATTGCATACGATTTTTCAACACCTGTAAACGAATCAGATATTTCTTCTAACTTTTCTAATCTTCTTATATAGTTTTCTAATGTTTCACTTCGCGCACCTGGTCGTGCTGCAGATAAGGCATCCGCTGCAGCTACAAGTACTGAAATGATCGATGTCGCTTCTTCATCGCCATGATGCGAAGCGATTGCGTTGATGACGATAGGATTTTCCTTATATTTAATTGCAAGTTCCTTACCGATTTCAACGTGACTTCCTTCTACTTCATGATCGATTGCCTTTCCAATATCATGAAGCAACCCTGCTCTTCTAGCTAACAATTCATCTTCACCTAGTTCAGCGGCTAAAAGCCCTGTTAAATAGGCCACTTCTTTCGAATGTTTTAACACATTCTGACCATAGCTTGTACGATATTTTAATCGTCCTAAAATTTTAATTAAATCAGGATGCATGCCATGAATACCGAGTTCAAACGTCGTTTCTTCTCCAATTTCACGAATGTGATCATCTACCTCTTTACGCGCTTTATCGACCATTTCCTCGATACGGGCAGGATGAATTCTTCCGTCAAGCACGAGCTTTTCTAATGCGATTCGAGCAATTTCACGACGAACCGGATCAAATCCTGATAAGATTACAGCTTCAGGTGTATCGTCAATGATTAAGTCGATACCAGTTAATGTTTCTAATGTGCGTATGTTTCGACCTTCTCTTCCGATAATCCGACCTTTCATTTCATCATTCGGTAAACTAATAACAGAAACAGTCGTCTCCGCAACATGATCAGCAGCACAACGTTGTAGAGCTTGTGAAAGTAAATGTTTTGCTCGTTTATCTGCTTCCTCTTTCACTTCATTTTCTGCTTCTTTAATCATTAAGGCTGTTTCCTGCTTTAATTCATTTTCAACACGAGTTAAAATAACTTGTTTCGCTTGGTCAGTAGTAAATCCAGAAATCCGTTCAAGTTCTTTATCTTGTTCAGCTAGCAGAGCTTCCACTTTGCTTTCCATTTCTTCAATTTGTTGTTGTTTTTCTGCTAGTGTCTGCTCTCTATTTTCTAAAGAGAGTTCACGCTTATCGAGCGTGACACTTTTCTTATCTAGAATCTCTTCTCTCTGCAATAAGCGATCTTCTTGTTTTTGAATTTCTACACGGCGTTCACGTAATTCTTCCTCCACTTGTTGGCGGAATACATGACTTTCCTCTTTCGCTTCAAGAAGTGCTTCCTTTTTAGCGGCATCTGCATTCCGATGTGCTTCGTCAATAATTTGTTTCGCTAAATTTTCCGCACTAGAAATTTTAGCTTCAGCAATCGATTTACGAATCAGATAACCAACAACAATACCGACGATTAGGATTAAGGCGAGCAAAATGGAGATGAGTATAGGATTGTCCACGTTCTTCACCTCCTATTGCTATGAAATTATAACAACTCTTTATTGTCGGCATATACCTCGTTCTTTACATGGGTTGTATAATTTGCAATGAAACTATACAACTTAATTTTAATTGTACCAATAAACGATGTCAATATAAAGGAAAATACTAAATATCGTCGTATGATTTGATTAAATTGTATTTTTCAATAGAACATAATAATAATTTTATACTATATTATTCACTTAATTGCTCTAATACGTCTAACAACGTCGGCCATGCTTCGCTATATGGGTGAATAAGTGCAAAATGTTCTAATGTTGGAAAACTCTTCAGCTTAACATTTGCTCCTCGTCTATTTGCCTCTTGTTCATACAATTTACTTAAATAGTGCGGTACGTTCGTATCTAGTTTACCGTGAAGTAACACCGTAGGAATGGCGATTGGTAGTAAATGAAATGGGGACGCTTGTTCGTAGCGTTCTTTATATCGATCTGGCCTTCCCCCCATTAAAGCCATCGTTGGGTTATCATTGCTTTCAAATAGTTTTTCTTCCCAATAATGAATCGAATACATCATTTCCAAATGGGTCACAGGTGCTAAAGCGATGATTCCTTTTAACGGAAATGGTTGATCGCTCGTACGTAATGGACTATTTTCAGGCAATCTTTTTCTTGAACCGAGCCATAATGCTAAATGACCACCGGCTGAATGTCCCATTGCAATGACACGACTTACATCGACAGGGTAACGTTTCGCTAGATCATGAATATAATCAACAGCATCAGCACAATCTGTCATTGTTCCCGGCCATGCTCCACCATGATGCCCCACTCTATTATACTCAATATTCCAAACAGCAAACCCCTCTTTTACGATCGCTTCAGCTAAAGGTTCAATGTGTTCAAGATCATATTGCGCACGCCAAAACCCGCCGTGAATTAATACGACTAATGGAAATATGTCATCTTGATCGTTTTTAGGTACATAAAGGTTTCCGAATTGGTGTTCGTTTTCCCCATAAGAAATGCGTGTTACGCTATAATCAACATAAGTCATAAGCTTTATCCACCTCACAATTTATTCATTGTTCATGATTATACGGAACAATGAATATTTTGCCAAGTAACGATAAAAAAATCCTTTACTGTTTGATTAAACATGTAAAGGACTTTTTTCGTTTATATTTCGGCTTCTTCTTCGACTTGTTCAGTTGTATCAGCCTGTTCTGGAGTATCATCCAATTGATGATGGGCACGAATTGCTTCATAAATCTCTTCAGCCATGTCGCTATTTTCAATGAGGAACTGTTTTGCATTTTCACGTCCTTGACCCAATCGTTCTCCATTATATGAATACCATGCACCACTTTTTTCAACAATATCCAATTCTGAACCGATATCTAGCAGTTCTCCCTCTCGTGAAATTCCTTCACCATACATAATATCAACCATTGCCTGCTTAAAAGGTGGTGCGACTTTATTTTTCACAATCTTAATGCGTGTTCTACTTCCGATCATTTCTGTTCCTTGCTTTAACGTTTCTGCCCGGCGTACTTCTAAACGAACGGAGGAATAAAATTTTAATGCACGGCCACCTGGCGTCGTTTCCGGGTTACCGAACATAACACCAACTTTTTCACGGATTTGGTTAATAAAAATGGCAATCGTATTTGATTTATTAATCGCACCTGACAGTTTTCTGAGTGCTTGTGACATGAGCCGAGCTTGTAAACCAACATGGGCATCTCCCATTTCCCCTTCTATTTCTGCGCTCGGAACGAGTGCAGCGACAGAGTCAACAACGACGACGTCAATTGCACCAGAACGTACTAGTGCTTCTGCAATTTCTAACGCTTGCTCCCCTGTATCTGGTTGAGATAATAAAAGTTCATCGATATTAACACCGAGAGCCTTTGCATAATTAGGGTCTAAAGCGTGTTCTGCATCAATGAAAGCAACCTGACCGCCTTGCTTTTGTGCTTCGGCGATAGCATGCAATGCGACTGTCGTTTTACCGGATGATTCGGGACCGTATATTTCAACAACACGTCCTTTTGGATAACCACCAATTCCTAAAGCTATGTCAAGTGCTAACGAACCACTTGGAAGGGCCGCAATCCTTGTTTCAGCTTCCTCACCTAGTTTCATAATCGAACCTTTACCGAATTGTTTCTCTATTTTACGTAACGCCTCATCCAACGCCTTTTGCTTATCACTCAATTTATTAACCTCCTATATGTATCTATCTCAATGATACATTTTTTTACGTAAATATACAAACATAAAGCGAATACATGTTCTGTTATTTTGGCTTAGAAATACGTTAGAAAAATTGTTTTTATCCACCGTATCCATTATATTTTATAGTTTTTCATCCATTTATATCGTAAGAAACGTTATTTTAGTAATTTAAACAAAATTTCCATCCCTTTTAAAACAGAACGAAGTCGAATTTGTTTTCGATTACCTTGAAAGAAACAATTTTCCACAAATGATTCATCAGTTCTTTTATCGTAAAGACCAATATAAGTCGTTCCAACTTCTTTGTTTTCTAATTTACTTGGACCAGCTACCCCCGTAAAACTGATCCCAATATTTGCATCGAGTAAATGCGCTACATTTTTCGCCATTTCTGCAGCACATTGTTGACTAACGACACCGTCGTTTTCAATCGTTGATTTTTTCACGTGTAATATTCGCTCTTTTACTTTCGTGTCATAACAGACGATTGAACCTGTAAAAACGTTCGATGCCCCTTCTAATGTAACGAACCGATCGGCAAATAAACCACCTGTTAAACTTTCTGCAGCGGCGATTTTCAAGTTATTTTCTCGTAATTGTTGAAAGATCGTTTCTTGAATTGTACGTTCATCTGAACCGTAGTAAAATGGACCGACGATACTTAAAATTTTATCTTTCATTTGTTCAAGCATCTCATTAACTATATTCGTACTTTCACCTTTTGCTGTAAGTCTAATAGTGACTCCATCATTTTGAGCGAGTAATGCAATCGTAGGGTTCTGTTGTTTTCTTATAAGATCCACTAGTTTATGTTCTAATACGGACTCACCTATTCCGATAAATTTTAAGACGGTTGATTTGATCGTCATCTCGCCATTTACGCTGCGTAAATACGGAATAACTTCATCTGCAAATAATTGCTTCATTTCCCGTGGAACTCCGGGTAAAAATATCCAATCTACATCTTCATATTGGACGATATTTCCAGGAGCCATCCCGACTTTATTCGTTAAAACGAGAGAATCTTTAAAAACACGGGCTTGCCTACGATTGTTTGGTGTCATGACTGTTTGTTGTTTTTCGTAAAAACGGGCGATCTTCTCTAACGCATACGCATCTTCAGTCATCGGAATATTACTTATAGCTTGAAATGCTTCACGAGATAAGTCATCTTCCGTCGGACCAAGACCGCCGGTAACGATAATGACATTAGCCCGCTTTCGAGCTGTTTCAAATACGTCAGTAAGACGTTCTAAGTTGTCGCCAACAACAGTTTGATAATACGTATTAATGCCGTACGTTGCTAGTTGTTCCGCCATCCATGTTGCATTCGTATTCGTTATTTGTCCTAATAATATTTCCGTTCCAACTGCGATGATCTCAGTTTTTAGTTGTCGTTTCATTTTGAATCCCTCATTACGTGCCAGTTTTTCATAAAGTAATCGATTCCAGATATAGTTGTTAAAATAAGTGCTGCGTATAACATAATCAGATCAACTGGAATGCCAATATATGAAAAAGGAAAATTATGTAGTAATAGAGTAATGATAGCGACAATTTGTAATGTCGTTTTTAATTTACCCATGTTACTAGCGGCAAGGACAATTCCCTCACCTGCTGCGACTAAACGTAATCCAGTTACTGCAAATTCACGGCTAATAATAAGGATGACGATCCATGCCGGTGCTAAATGTAATTCTACGAGTAAAATAAACGCGGCAGAAACGAGTAATTTATCTGCTAACGGATCTAAAAATTTCCCTAAATTCGTTATAAGATTTAATTTTCTAGCTAAATAACCGTCCAACCAATCCGTTAGAGATGCAAGCGCAAAAATTAAACACGCGGCAAAATGAGTAACCGGAAGTGTCGTAGTTCCAAAGTGCCATGCTCCCCAATCGAGTGGGACAGATAAAAGTATAATAAAAAGAGGGATAAGACAAATACGTGCTAACGTTATTTTATTCGGTAAGTTCATCGTATCTATACCTCTACTTTCACAAATAATTCGATCAATTAACGTTTATGAAATCGTTCCGATAAAAAACCCCCTATTTTGTTAGGGGGTAATCGTTAATTTACTTTTTCTAAATTAACCCATAACTTTTGATGTACTTTTTCTGACGGTTCGACAGGGTATTCCAATTCTACCCCATTAAATGTAATCGTTAATCCACTTGTATTACCGATGTTAAAATATACTCGCTCTTCATTAGAAACGTCAAACTGTTCTTTTTCGTTCGTTACACTTAATTCACCGAGGTAATACGTTGTCCCACTATCACCTTTCACTTCTAAGTATGTCGTTTCTGTTGCTTCAACAGTTACCACCACATCATCCATTGTATAATGAAAAGCTATTTCGGAAAGAGGCGCACTCTCTTCACCGATAGAAAGAACTTCGAACTTATTTGCTCCATCTATATCCGTTGTTTCTTCTTCATTTTCTTCTTGTTCATCTGTTTCATTTTCAGTTTGTTCGTTATTGCTTTCCTCATTTTCATCTACGTTTAAAATGATTTCATCGTCATTACGATTTTCGTCGAGTTCGACATCTGTTGAGTTTGAAGCTGTTTTTTGTGATAATGTCCAAGCAATAAATATAATTGCAACGATTAAAATAATGACAATGACCGTCGGGAGTAAAGAAAAAATAGATGCTCCTCGTAACGTATTCCGCTTTCGTCTTGAACGGGATAAGTTAGAGTACTCATAATTCGTTTCCTTACTAACTTGGATAGAACTTTCATCAAATCCATGTAATAACGATTCATAATCAAGCCCGACTGCTTGGGCATATTCTTTAATAAATGCTCGAGCATAAAATCTGCCTGGCAACGACTCATAGTTTCCTTGTTCAATTGCCATTAAATAACGTTTTTGGATTTTTGTCATTTCTTGTATGTCATCGAGGGATAGCCCTTTTTCCATTCGGGCTTCTTTAAGTGTTTCACCGATTTGCATTATTAACACCATCCATTTATAAATTCATCGACTAAAAGAAATCCATCCCATCGAACCGATTTTGCTGTGCCAATGTATCGTACGTAATTTGTTCATTTTCATCGCGTCTAATTTCGATAATGTAATCGAAATCGTCAATTGAATATTCTGTAGTTTGGATAAAAATGTCTGGATGTTCAACTACTTTCGTCGCAGGCAATTGCATCACTTCACGAATTAGTTGCCAATGTTTTTCACTAGCTCTTTTTTGTGAAACGATACCGTCGATGATATAGATGTATTCCTTACCATACTCACCTTCGATTAGGCGGTCTCGAACCGTTTGTTTTAATAATGTGCTCGATACGAACAACCACTTTTTATTTGCGCTAACACTACCAGCAACGATCGATTCAGTCTTCCCGACACGAGGCATACCTCGCACCCCTATTAGTTTATGACCTTCATCCTTAAATAATTCAGCCATAAAATCAACTAATAAGCCGAATTCTTCACGCACAAATCGGACCGTCTTTCTATCTTCCGTATCACGATGTATATATTTTCCATGACGTACAGCTAGTCGATCGCGTAAATGCGGTTTCCGTAACTTCGTAATTTTTACAGTATCAATATGATCTAAAATAGTTTTCAAACGTTTTATATGTTCATCATGTTCGGATAATAGTAACATGCCCCTTCTTGACTTTTCAATGCCGTTAATCATTATAATATTAATCGATAACATCCCTAATAATGAGGAAATGTCACCGAGCAAGCCAGGTCTGTTATATTGTAATTCATATTCAAAATACCATTCGGTCTTAGCCATTACTATATCCTTTCTAACGTATATTCACGTCCCCCCTAATTTTACCTAATCAACTAGACAAAAGCAATTGTAAATGGATGAATTGGATGAACTTTTTTACCATAATGTAGCATACTGTGGGCAAAAAAAAATCCTTTAGAGAGTGCGATCTCTAAAGGATTTAATTCATTATTTTGCGTTTTCGTAGTTATTAGCTACTTCGTCCCAGTTTACAACGTTCCAGAAGTTTGTAACATACTCTGGTCTTCTGTTCTGATATTTTAAGTAGTATGCGTGCTCCCAAACATCTAACCCGAGTAAAGGTACTTGTCCGTCCATTAACGGAGAGTCCTGATTTGGAGTACTTGTAACTTCAAGCTCACCGTTATCAACTACGAGCCAAGCCCAGCCAGAACCGAATCGTGTTGCAGCAGCTTGTGCAAACTTTTCTTTAAATGCATCAAAGCTACCAAACTTCTCATTTATTTTATTTGCGAGTTCGCCAGTAGGTTCACCACCGCCATTTGGTGACATTACTTTCCAGAATAAGCTATGGTTTGCATGTCCGCCCCCGTTATTTCGAACAGCTGTGCGAATATCTTCTGGAACTGCATTTAAATCGCTAACTAAATCTTCAATTGATTTTGCCGCTAAGTCGTCATGACCTTCGAGTGCTGCATTTAAATTCGTTACATACGTATTATGGTGTTTCGTATGGTGAATGTTCATAGTTTCTTTATCGATATGTGGCTCAAGTGCATCATATGCGTATGGTAATTCAGGTAACTCATGTTTTGACATATGTAATCCTCTCCTTTAATAATTTATTATATATAAAGGTTATCAAACGTTCGAAAATCGTGCAAATTAAACGCATGATTAAATAAAAAAACAAGCTAATTCGCTTGTTTTTAATGGCTCGAGACGGAATCGAACCGCCGACACAAGGATTTTCAGTCCTTTGCTCTACCGACTGAGCTATCGAGCCGTCATTAACTTATGTATGAAATACTTTAAATATAAAATCACATATTTTTCGGCTACGGTCCAGTTGGTCCTCAGTGCAGATAGTAATATTTTTCTTTAAAAGAATATTACATCGCTTTACGAATGAGCTATTGAGTCAACAATATGTACAAATTAAAATAAAAAATGGAGGAGGAAGAGGGATTCGAACCCCCGCGGGCTTTGACACCCCTTTCGGTTTTCAAGACCGACCCCTTCAGCCAGACTTGGGTATTCCTCCTTCATATATGGTGGACCCTGCAGGATTCGAACCTGCGACCGATCGGTTATGAGCCGATAGCTCTAACCAGCTGAGCTAAGGGTCCTGCAATATAAAAATATGGTAGCGGCGGAGGGGATCGAACCCACGACCTCACGGGTATGAACCGTACGCTCTCGCCAGCTGAGCTACGCCGCCAAGTTAAGCTCCACAGGCAGGATTCGAACCTGCGACCGATCGGTTAACAGCCGATTGCTCTACCACTGAGCTACTGTGGAATATTGATAAATATAAATTTTATTTCCATTTCCATATAACTAATGATTTTGACGGCTACGGTCCGGTTGGTCCTCGCCGAGTTGCTAAATCATTTTCCTTAAAAATGATTTAGAATGCTCTACCACTGTGCCTCTACGGTCCAGTAGGTCCTCGAGGCAGATGCTGTGTTCTTCGAACACAGAAAGCTACTGTGGAATATTGATAAATATAAATTTTATTTCCATTTCCATATAACCAATGATATTCACGGCTACGGTCCGGTTGGTCCTCGCCGAGTTGCGAAATCATTTTCCTTAAAAATGATTTAGAATGCTCTACCACTGTGCCTCTACGGTCCAGTCGGTCCTCGAGGCAGATGCTATGTTTTACGGACATAGATACCTTCTAGAATATATGATAGATCTGAATATATTTCTAGTTTCATACCTATCGATTTTGTCGTCTCTTTTTTGGCGACAATTTATATTATAGCTGTTTCTAAAAATAATGCAAGTATCTTTGTTTAAACTTCATGAATATTAATTATTTAGCCAGCAAACATAAAAAGTAAGTCCTGAAGTGTACTATTTTCTCATAATAAATTTAAAGTATATATTATTATTCTAAATTGTTTTCGATTCCTAAAGTAATGAAATAATCAAATAAGCTGTCGGATCAGTCATAAACGTGGCAATTCAACTGATATTTACATTACACTCATTTTATTTTGTCGGTTGTTTAAGGCTCTAGAAGAACTATAAGATTAGAGTTATGTAAAATGCTAGCTAACCTCAATAAAATATCTTTTTCATACGAATTAACGTGTAACATTCATATAGATAAAACGTCATTATTCGAAACAAGAACAAAAAGGAAGTGTTTTATAACGTATTTTTCAAGATAAAAATAGGACGGAACCAACAAAATGTAGTAATTCCGTCCAAACTCATCTATTGAAAACTAGCTTTTGTTCAAGTCCCAACTTAT
>DATGRY010000011.1:0-3609 GCA_035303165.1 Pseudogracilibacillus sp. | reverse complement strand
TATTTTTTAGGGAAAAATAACTATTGACAGTTCTGTGTATTAAGTGGATAATACAACGTAAAGTGTATTACCTCCTTGATACACGAATGTGTTACTTCATACTTCGTGTACAGATGCATTCATACACCATGTGTTTAAATTGATGCATATAATTTAAAATTTTCTTTGTATGTTTTTTTTACAAGTCGTGTATGAATGAGTTAATACATAATGGCTAAATGGATGAAGTGAAAGAAAGGATGGTAATTTGCGTATGCAGTTCGATAGTCGTATACCTGTCTACGTGCAAATCATTCGTTATTTTAAAGTGAAAATAGCGAGTGGAGCATTGGCGATGGGGGCAGAAATACCGTCGCGACGAGAGTTGGCGAAACGATGGAAAATTAATCCGAACACAGTACAACGTGCCTTTAAAGAAATGGAGGAAGCGAAGTTGATCTATACGGAAGGGAATATGCCGAGTAAAGTAACAAATGACGAAGCAACGATCGCACACATCCGTGAAACATTAGTCCAAGAAGCGATCGAACAGTTTATATCTTCGATTCATACGTTACAAATCCCGTTAGAAGAAGTAATAGTAGAACTAGAGAAGCAATATGCTAATGCAGTACGGAAAGGGGCGAGAACAGATGATTGAAGTGAAAAATATAAGAAAAGCTTTCGGTCGTAAAAAAGTGTTGCAAGGAGTTTCATTTACGGCACAAAAAGGGGAAATAACGTGTTTAGTCGGCGTAAACGGTGTTGGAAAAACGACAATTATGAATGCAATCATGAATTTAACACCTATTAACAGTGGAGAAATTTTAATCGACGGTGAAAAGCTAACGCCAGCCACATATGAAAAAATTACGTATATTCCCGATTCGATTACGATGCTTGGAACGATGCGTATTGAAGATGCGTTTCAATTTATGCGCGATTTTTATACGTCTTGGAATGAGACGCGAGCAACAGAATTACTCAACTTTTTCCGTTTACAAAAAAATGAACGAATTAATGATTTATCGAAAGGGAACAAAGCGAAAGTGAATATGCTTCTCGGTTTAGCACTCGATGTCGATTATATATTGATGGATGAGCCGTTTTCAGGCATCGACGTGTTTAGTCGCGAACAAATAACGGATGTGTTCACGTCACATTTAATAGAAGACCGTGGAGTGTTAATAACGACGCACGAAATCGATGATGTGGAACATTTAATTGACAAAGTTGTCTTACTCGACGATGGAATTGTCTATAAAGAATTTAATGCGGAAGCTGTTCGTGAAGAACAAGGGAAGTCGATTGTCGATGTGATGAGGGAGGTTTATCGACCGTGAAAAATTTCACAAAACTTGTAAATTTTGAGTTTAACCGTTTTTTAA
Source organism: Pseudogracilibacillus sp. (assembly GCA_035303165.1). Lineage (GTDB taxonomy): Bacteria > Bacillota > Bacilli > Bacillales > Amphibacillaceae > Pseudogracilibacillus. Next base: position 2,242 of record DATGRY010000011.1, on the reverse strand, counting down.
AACTGTATGTGACGTTACTCATCATCGTCTACGGTATTCAAACGGCCGGGGTGTTATTTCACACGTTTAAATTTAAAAAGTTAACGAATGATATCGTCATGCGCGGTGAAATGACAGAATTAGAATTTACTGAAATGTACGGTGTGTTCAGTATGGAAGATTTTACAATGTCAAGCTTGTACATCCTGCCTATTTATGTCGGTATCGCGGCAATCGCTTTTTACGCTTTTTTCATTTGGTACCGCGATTGGTTCGCCAAACATACGTTCATTTATCGTTTATTAACGTTGCCGACACAACGGATGAACATTTATTTAGCGAAATTGACGACGATGCTACTCATTACGCTAGGTTATGCAGCACTACAAATAGTGATGATCGCTTTTCATTCGAAATTGACGAAGTGGATTATACCACAAGCTTTTCGTTACGATTATTCTTTATATGAATCGGTTAATTTAACGAGTCAATACTCGCTCGTTTTAACGGGGAACGCGTTCGATTTCTTTATCGCCTACGCCTTTATATTAACAGCGATTATCGTCATCTTTACGGCAGTTTTATTTGAAAGAAGTTATCGATGGAAAGGATTAGTTATCGGAATCGTGTATGCATTTATTATATTTTTACTTATCGTCGTACCGTTTACGGTTATGTTTTTGTTTTATTATCAACCGCGAATTTATCCAGAAGAAGCGCTTTTCATCCAACTTGGAATAATGCTAATTATTGTCGTAACATCACTATTTATTAGTCGTCATTTAATGAATAAAAAGGTATCGGTGTAAGGGGGGATGGACGTGAAAAAATATTGGAAAACAATTGTTGCAGTCTGTTTTATAATTGCTACCTTAACTATATTTTATGTCATGCAATATAATACAACGAACATATATCCGCAATTACATATGCAGACGAAACAAGGGGATGAGCAATCGGTAGAAAATGTCGTGTTCATTGGGGATATGTTTTCAGGAGTCATGACACACCAAACATTTCGATTTGAACAAAACGAAACGAAATATTTAGAACAAGAGCCGTATACGAAACGAATGCGCGGTTATTATCAGCCTTTACAAATTGAACAATTACAAAAAGAGTATCGCTCTTTTATGCGTGGGAAATTAGAAGATGTAAATCTCTTCTTTGAAAATGAAACATACGTCGCTTACGGTGCAGCACCATATGGGCTTTGGTCGTACAATAACGAACTGTTTGAAATCGCGCTTTTAAATAAAAAAACGAATGAAGTAACTTCCTTTACAACGACGATTCCCGAATATGGAAAGTATTGGTATGTAGAGCCGTACAAGGTGTTTATGCGCGAAAATAACGTTATGTTGCTGACGATGAATGAAAGATTTACATCTGAATCAGAAGATGATGTGGCGGAACTCCACGTCTATACGTTTGACATTGAAAAAGAAGAACTAGTCGACGAGACAACGTTGACGGAATTAGCTCGTTACTACAAGGATTATGAACATCAGGAAATAGAAATGATTGAAAGTGATAAAAACAATGAGGAAATACTTATCGTACAAACAACTTACAATTATGCGACTGATGTAGAGGAAGTTGAAACGTCAAAAGTCGTTCTCTACAATATGGTGACAGGTTCACTAACGGATGTTGCATTCGATGCACAGTTAGGTGTTCCGATGTCATTTGACGGAGACTATATTTATTCTTTTAAAGATACGAAGCAGTCGATCGACATGACGAAATACGACATCGATAAAAAGGAAGTGACAGAAGAACTCACACTACAAGTTGAACCACAGCCATATATGGATGCAGGTGCTTATTATACGGTAAAAAATAACGATGGAAAACTATATATCGTCACATCTGAAACACCGTTTGACACTTTCGTTATCGATACAACAACGATGGAAGTAGAGTACGAAGGAAATATTATAAGCACGGGAAACGTTAATCCGAATATCGGTGAAGAAATGTATATATACGACGTAGAAATTCGTTAACAAAAAAACGTGATTGGCGTAATTATTCGTCAATCACGTTTTCGTATATGCGGGCAAGCTTTTCATCTAGCTTTGCAGTTTGTACGATTCGCGCCTCACGGACGTACTCCTTACCATGTACGAAAAGTAGAAGAACAGGTGCCGTAAAAACGGAAAACTTCCCGGCTACTTCGGGAACTTCGCTAGCATCTACTTTTTTCGCGACAATTCGTGGATACTTTTCGAGCATCTGTTTTATTTGTGGCTCTAACCCA
>DATGRY010000010.1:0-39000 GCA_035303165.1 Pseudogracilibacillus sp. | reverse complement strand
ATGATATTGCTTTTGTCATAAATGATTTAGTAGAAAGTATATCGGAAGAAGCCTTTCAAAATTTTATACGAAAAACAGGTCGTCCAGCATAGTGTTCAGGAAAAAACTTGTCTTGCTATTCTCCCCCCTCAAACCCGCATTCCACCAATTGCTGGTAAGAAGAAGTCTTGCTACAAATCCTGTTTTTTGTCCAATCCGTTGTCAATTTTGCCCCTTTATCACGCCTTTTTTCTCGCATTTTAACACGCATTTTAATCATGTATAATGGAGTTTTGACAGAGTATATTTAAGGGGAAAAGCTAAAAGACAAGGGTTAAAGGGCGATTAAAGACACGAAAATAGCACGACTTCTTTATCCCCAAGGGGGAAATCATAGCAAGACTTCATTATGCATATCACGACTTCTTTGTTTGGTTACAAATTCGTTCGAGCCGCGCTACGTTTTCCACATGATACGTCTGCGAGAACATATCGACAGGCTGTACTTCTTCCGTTTTATAACCCCCATCTTCTAAAAAACGTAAATCCCGCGCGAGCGTACTCGGATTGCACGATACGTAAACGATTCGTTCCGGCTTCATCGCTAGCATCGCTTCGAGTAGCTTTTCATCGCACCCTTTTCGCGGAGGATCGACGATGATCACGTCCGGACGCAATCCATCTTCATACCATTGAGGCATGACTTCCTCCGCTTTACCTACAACGAATTCTACGTTATCCACGTCATTTAGCTTAGCGTTGTCCCGCGCCGCTTCGACCGCCTCAGCGACAATTTCGACGCCGTACACTTTTTTTGCCCGTTTCGCTAAAAAAAGTGAAATGGAACCAATGCCGCAATATGCATCGACGACAACATCATCGCGATCAATTTTTGCGTATTGTAAAGCGACATCATACAGTTTTTCTGTCTGCACATTATTCACTTGGAAAAATGATTTCGGTGACAACTTAAATGTAAGGTCACCAATTGTATCATAAATAAAACTTTCGCCGTACAACGTTTTTGAAGTTTCCCCTAAGATGACATTCGTTTTTTTCGAATTTATATTTTGGATGATCGACTTTATTTCCGGATAATACTTCGTTAATTGGTCGACAAGCTCTTTTTGTTCTGGGAAATGTTCTGTACGTGTAACGAATATGACCATCGTATCGTTCGTTTTTTGAGCTGTTCGCGTAATAATATGTCGTAATTGACCACGATTGTTTTTTTCATCGTATGCTATAACACCGAGTGATGAAGCGATGTCACGTGCTGTTGCAACGATTTCATCACCGAATTCATTTTGAATGTGGCACGTTTCCATATCGGCAACCATTTGATGACTACGCGGTTTATAAAAGCCGGTAATTAACTCGCCATCTTTTTCACCGACAGGCATTTGAATTTTATTACGATAACGCCATTCATTTCCTGTACCGAAGACAGGATGTACGATCACGTCATCCAAACGAGCAATTTTACGCATGACGTCTTTTACTTGCTCACGTTTCATTTCTAATTGCATGTCGTACGTCATATGTTGCAATTGACAACCACCACACTGATAAAAGACGTTGCATGGTGCTTCCCGCCGACTTCGGCTTTCATCGATCACTTTAATCAATTTACCGTAGCCAAATCGTTTATTCACTTTTACAACCTTCACTTTTGCTCTTTCACCTTTTATCATGTAAGGGACGAAAAGCGGATATTCATCGATTTTACATACTCCATTTCCGTCATGTGTAAAATCCGTACACGTTACTTGAACGATATCGTTCTTCTGTACAGGAATTTTTTGTTTTCCCATCGTTGTTTCGCTTCCTTTTTCTGTCGTAGTTTTACCTATTCCTTTATGAAAATTGCAGTAGCAATACGTGAAAAACGAAGCCGAGCACCTTCTTCAAACCGTAAAGGATATAGTGCTCTGCTTCGCATTTTTCGTTAATCATCCCGAATGGATGCTTCTTTATCGATAAACTGTTCACTTACAAAAAACGTTAAATGTTGTTTTAAATTAACGATTTCCCCCGGCAATTCTCCACCGTATTCACCATCGATATTTAATAACATTTTTTCTTTCGGTGTAACTTTTATTCGTTTCGCTTGCGTATAAATGATATTTTCGTCTTCAGTATGAGTCCCACGAAGTGCCGCCGTTGCTATTCGTAAAAACTCAGCTAAATTTATTTTTTTCAAAATAACTAAATCAAAATAACCGTCATCAATGAGCGCATTCGGTGCAATTTTTTCAAAGCCACCGACGGAGTTTGTATTAGCGACGAGAAATAACATAATTTCTCCCTCAAATACGCGATCATCGTATTCAATTTTTGCAGAAACAGGCTTTAAAGACGGTAACATTTCTATTCCTTTTAAGTAATAGGCAAGCTGTCCTAACGTTGCTTTCATTTTTATCGGTACGTCGTACGTTAATTCCGTCAAATCTCCTCCACCAGCGATATTAACGAAATAATGATCGTTTACTTTCCCGATATCGAGCTTTTTCTTTAAGCCCTTTACGATAATATCGACGGCTTTATCGACTTCCCGCGGAATAGATAACGCTCGGGCAAAGTCGTTCGTTGTACCTGCTGGAATAATACCGATTTTCGGACGATAGTCTGCTTCGGCTACACCAGCAATTACTTCATTAATCGTCCCATCGCCACCAGCTATAACAATAAGATCGTATTTTCGTTCGACAGCTATTTCTGCTGCTTTCGTCGCATCTCCGGCACCTTTCGTTGCATGTGCGGACGTTTCATAGCCTGCTTGTTCTAACCGATCTAAAACGGTTGCTATTTCTTTTTTAAAATGTTCGCGACCAGATGTAGGATTGTATATAATTCGTGCTCTTTTCATACGTAGACCTCCTCATGCAACAAGCAAAACGAACGGCTACATAAAGCGTAAAAAAGGACTACAACTACTCATTGTAGTCCTATGCTTCATCATTTGTTATCGTTTATCGATTTCTTCTTTTAATAACTTGTTGACCATTTGTGGATTTGCTTGCCCTTTCGTCGCTTTCATTACTTGCCCGACTAAAAAGCCGAGTGCGCGTCCTTTTCCATCTTTATAGTCTTGAACCGATTGTTCGTTTTCATCGAGTGCTTTATTGACGATTTCACGTAGTTGTCCTTCGTCAGAGATTTGGACAAGACCTTGTTCTTTTACATATTTTTCTGGATCCGTTCCATTTTCGACGAGTTCTGCGAATACTTTTTTCGCAATTTTTGATGAAATCGTCCCGTCTTGAATGAGCTTGATTAGTTTCGCCAATCCTTCCGGCGTCATTGCAAGTTCATCTAATTCTTTTACATGTTTGTTCATATAAGCAGAAACGTCACCCATCAACCAGTTTGCCGCCTGTTTTGCATCGGCTCCAAGGTCGATCGTCGCTTCAAAGAAATCTGCCATTTCCTTTGTCGCCGTCATGACACCTGCATCATAATCGGATAAATCGAACTCTGCTACGTAACGTTGTTTTCTTTCGTCCGGAAGTTCTGGGATTTCCTTACGAATGCGTTCTTTCCATTCATCGTCGATGTAAAGCGGGACGAGATCAGGATCGGTAATAAAACGATAGTCGTCTGCGTCCGTTTTGACACGCATTAAAATCGTTTTCTTTGCACGATCGTCGTAACGACGAGTTTCTTGATCGATCGTTCCCCCTTCGGACAACACTTTCGCTTGTCGTTTTTCTTCGTATTCTAAACCGTCGCGCACAAATGCGAACGAGTTTAAGTTTTTCAGTTCTACTTTCGTACCGAATTCTTCTTGCCCGACAGGACGTAACGATATGTTTGCATCACAACGTAGTGAACCTTCTTCCATCCTTACATCCGAAACACCTGTATATTGAATAATGCTCTTTAATTTATCTAAATATGCATACGCTTCTTCCGGTGAACGAATATCCGGTTCAGAAACAATTTCTATTAAAGGAGTACCTTGTCGATTGTAGTCAACTAAAGATCCATCGGTACCGTGAATTAGCTTGCCTGCGTCCTCTTCTAAGTGGATACGTTCGATACCTATTTTCTTTTTCTCACCGTCTACCTCAATTTCAATCCAACCGTTTTCAGCTAATGGTTGCTCATCTTGCGATATTTGATATGCTGCCGGGTTGTCTGGGTAAAAATAATGTTTTCGATCAAAAATCGTTTCCGATGCAATGTCACAGTTTAATGCCATCGCAGCTTTCATCCCAAAGTTAACTGCTTCTTCATTCAAGACAGGCAATGTTCCCGGATAACCTAAATCTTTCGGATTGACGTTTGTATTTGGATCATCCCCAAATGCATTCGCACTTGTGGAAAAGATTTTCGATTTCGTTTTTAATTCTACGTGTACTTCAAGTCCAATGATTGTTTCATACGACATGTTATTCGCCTCCTAATTCTGGACGCTTTTTATGATGGTTCGTCGCTTGTTCGTAAGCATAAGCAGCATTATATAACGTACTTTCACTATAGTGATTACCGATAATTTGCAATCCTAACGGTAAACCTGCCTCCGTAAATCCACATGGTACAGAAATTGCTGGTAAACCTGCTAAGTTCGCCGGAACAGTTAACCTATCGCTCATATACATCGTTAGTGGATCTTGAATTTTTTCATCAAACTTAAACGCTGCCGTCGGTGTTGTCGGTCCGATCACGACATCATATTGTTGAAATGCTGCCTGAAAATCATTGTTTATTAATGTACGTATCTTTTGTGCTTTGCGGAAATGTTTTTCATTGTTTTCACCGCTTAAAATAGCCGTTCCCATTAATAGGCGACGTTTTACTTCTTCGCCAAAACCTTGCGCGCGTGACTGTTTAAACATATCGATTAAGTCTGTTGCTTCTTCTGCACGATGGCCAAAACGAACACCGTCATAACGAGCTAAGCTTGATGAAGCTTCACTGTTTGCGATTAAGTAATATGTTGCATCAGCATATGCTAAGTGTGGTAAGGATACTTCTTCCCACGTCGCACCGAGTAGCTCGTACATTTGTAATGCATTTTGTACCGCTTCTTTTACTTCCTCACTAACGCCTTCGCCTAAAAACTCTTTCGGCACCGCAATTTTTAACCCTTTTATGTCATCGGTAATTTGTTCGCTATAGGCAGGTATGCTTTTACTACTGCTCGTTGAATCGAGCTTATCGTAACCTGCAATTACTTCGAGAACACGAGCGTTATCTTTTACTTTCCGTGTCATCGGTCCGATTTGGTCTAAGGATGGTGCAAAAGCAATGAGACCGTGACGGGAGACGAGGCCGTATGTGGGCTTCATGCCTACTATTCCACAAAAAGCAGCCGGTTGACGAATGGAGCCGCCAGTATCTGTTCCGAGGGAAAACATCACTTCTCCAGATGCTACCGCTGCTGCCGAACCTCCACTAGAACCACCTGGAACGTAGTTTGTATCCCAAGGATTCGTCGTTTTTTGAAATGCCGATGTCTCTGTTGAAGAACCCATCGCAAATTCATCCAAGTTCACTTTTCCGATCATAATTGCGTCTTCTTCCGCTAACTTTTCCGTCACTGTAGCATCGTAAAGAGGGTCATGAAAGTTTTCGAGCATTTTACTCGCAGCAGTCGTACGAATCCCTTTCGTAACGATATTATCTTTAATCGCACCGGGAACACCCGCTAATTTTTGATCGTAGTCACCATTTTCATCAAGTTGTTTCGCTTTTTTAAGCGCTTCTTCTTCGTTCAGTGTAAGAAATGCTTTCACATCATTATCAACCTTGTCAATTTGGTCGAGCGACAGTTTTGCAAGTTCTTCGGCTGAAATCTCTTTGTTATGTAACATACTTTCTACTTGTTCAATCGTATAATTGTATAATCCCATCTTCTATCCTCCTTCTAGTCTAGGATCGCCGGTACTTTAAATTGACCGTCTTCATGATCAGGGGCGTTATCAAATATTTTTTCACGCTCACCCCATACTTCAGGAGTATCATCTCGTAATACACCCTTCGCATCATTTCCGTTCGTCGTCGGTTTCACATCATCTGTATTAATTTCTTGTATCTTTTCCGCAAACGTTAAAACGGCAGATAAATCTCTACTATATTTTTCTGCTTCTGCATCTGAAATTGCTAAACGTGCTACATCTGCATAACGTAACACATCTTCTTTTGAAATATTCGCCACTTCTTTCACCTCCAGCGTATCCTTTTACATATGCGAATAATATGTTGCATGTCCTCTCTATTATAACATGCAATTTTTTCAACTATACCATCTGTTATCATAACAAAAATTTACGTATATGAACAATGAAACAAGTTCGAATATGTATTGTCATGACACGTTTTTAACTCATTTATCTCTTCCTTTTCAAAGGGAGAAAAACATTGTTTTACACATGAAAAAGGATATACAGATAGGTAATAAACCTGTTCCGTATATCCCTCATCATGTCATATGTGAATTATTCGTTTAACTTTGCAATCGCCTTGTCGAATTCTTCCTCGATTTCTGGCGTCGGCTTTCCAGCTAAACTAACGACGATCGCAACAATTAAGTTAAGCAAAAATCCTGGTACAATTTCATATAGATCGAAAATCCCACCGGATAAGAAGTCTCCCCAAATGATAACGGTAACGGCACCGACGATAATACCTGCTAACGCACCATTACGTGTAATCCGCTTCCAGAATAGGGACAAAATAATCGTCGGACCGAACGCAGCCCCAAATCCAGCCCACGCATAACTGACGAGCTCTAGCACGGTCGCTTCTGGGTTAATTGCAATAACTGCTGCGATAAGTGCAATAACGATCGTTGCGATACGGCCTACCCAAACGAGCTCCATATCCGTTGCCTCACGACGGAAAATCGCTTTGTAAAAGTCTTCCGCTACTGCAGAGGAAGATACGAGTAATTGCGAGTCAATTGTACTCATAATTGCCGATAAAATCGCTGCAAGTAAAATTCCTGCTACAACCGGGTGGAATAATATTTGTGAGAATACAATAAATATTTTCTCCGGGTCATCTAACATTTGCACGCCACTATCCGTAACGACGTTCATTCCGATTGCTGTAAAAATAGAAGCATCTTGTGAAGCGACATAAGCTAGTCCAGCAAAACCTGTAAAGATCGCACCGTAAAGACCTAAGATCATCCACGTCGTACCGATAAATCGGGCAGTCGGTACGTCTTTAGCGGATTTTAATGCCATAAAACGAACGATAATGTGTGGCTGTCCGAAATACCCTAATCCCCAAGCGATAGAGGAAATGATCGCGATGATACCGACCCCTTTTACCATACTTAAATGGTCAGGATTAATGTTACCTACCGCTTGCACTGCTTCATTCCAACCACCAATTTGACTCACTGCAATGATTGGAACGACGATCAAGGCTAAAAGCATTAAGGAACCTTGTACGAAGTCTGTCCAAACAACTGCTAAAAATCCTCCTAAAAACGTATAGGAAACAACGACGATCACACCGATCCAAAGTGCAAGTTGATAGGATAGGCCAAAAGATGCTTCAAATAGCTTTGCACCTGCCACCATTCCGGAAGAAGTGTAAAACGTAAAGAATATTAAAATAACAAGTGCTGAGATGACACGTAATACACGCGATGAGTCTTTGAAACGGTTTTCTAAAAAATCCGGAATTGTAATTGCGTTGTTCGAAACTTCCGTATAAACACGCAGCCTTTTTGCGATAAATTGCCAGTTTAAATATGCACCGATTGCAAGTCCAATCGCAATCCACGATTCTGATATACCAGAGACGTAAATTGCACCTGGTAATCCTAACATGAGCCAACCACTCATATCGGATGCTCCGGCACTAAGCGCCGCTACTGCCGGTCCGAGAGAACGGCCACCTAATACGAAGTCAGATAAATCCGCTGTTCTGCGATACATAACGATACCGATAATGAGCATTCCAACTAAATACACTAAAAATGTAACAACTGTTGCTGTGTTCAATTTACTTCACCCTTTCCGTAAACATTGTAATTATTGATAATAGAATTAATAACGGCATTGGGACGAACAACCAAAACAACGAACTTCCCGAAATTGCATATTCCATCATTCCACCCCCTTTGCATGAATTATACATGCCTTTTTGCAAATTTTCTAAAAAATAACGTAATACTAACAGCGCTTTCATTTCAGTTTTATAAAATAAACTAAAAAGCATGTATCATTTAGACATGTAGGTAAACAAAACTGCCCCGACATTTTGTAAAATACATTGTGAGGCAGTTTTGTCGTAACTAACTAAAACATTTCTGAAGTAGTCTTTCCTTGCATATGCTGAATTAAATAGTCTGGACCACCGGCTTTTGAATCCGTTCCTGACATGTTGAATCCGCCAAACGGTTGGTAACCGACGATCGCACCTGTACAGCCACGGTTAAAGTAAAGGTTACCGACATGGAAATCTTCACGTGCTTGTTCGATATGTTCACGGTTGTTAGAAATGACTGCACCTGTTAAACCGTAGTCCGTGTTGTTTGCAATGTCAATTGCTTCATCGAAGTCTTTCGCACTCGTTAGTGCAACGACTGGTCCAAAAATCTCCTCTTGCATGATAACTGCTTCTGGATCGACATCGGCAAATACTGTCGGTTGAATGAACCAACCTGTTGAATCATCACCTACGCCACCAGCGAGTAATTTCCCTTCTTTTTTCCCAATTTCGATATAGCGCATAATTTTATCGTATGCTGCTTGGTCGATGACAGGTCCTGTGAAATATTCATTCGTCGCAGGGTCGCCTGCTTTCATTTCTTGAGCTAATTCTACAACGCGGTTTTTCACGATGTCATACACATCTTCTACAATAACGGCACGGGAACAAGCCGAACATTTCTGTCCTGAAAAACCGAATGCAGATTTTACGATCGATTGTGCCGCTAATTCTAAATCAGCTTCACTATCGACAACAATTGTATCTTTTCCACCCATTTCAATAATGGTACGTTTTAACCACTTCTGGCCTTTATCTTCGTGAACGATACCTGCACGTTCGAAAATACGTGTGCCAACTTCACGTGATCCAGTAAAGCTAACGAACCGTGTACGTGGGTGATCAACTAAATAGTCTCCTACTTCGCTACCTGGTCCAGGGACGTAATTTATAACCCCTTTTGGTAAGCCCGCTTCTTCTAACACTTCCATAAATTTATACGCGATAACTGGTGTGGCGCTTGCTGGTTTTAATAAAACTGTATTTCCAGTAACCATCGCCGCAACTGTCGTACCTGCCATAATCGCAAATAAGAAGTTCCACGGTGAAATGACAACACCGACTCCAAGCGGGATATAGTGGAATTGATTTCGTTCTATTGGACGACTTTCAACTGGAATACCGTCCTTTAGTTTGATCATTTGTCTTCCGTAATATTCCATAAAGTCGATCGCTTCAGCCGTATCTGCATCTGCTTCGTTCCACGGCTTCCCGCCTTCTTTGACTAATAATGCGCTAAATTCGTGCTTACGTCTACGGACGATCGCTGCTGCACGGAATAATATATCTGCGCGCACTCTCGGATCAGACTTACGCCACCATTCAAACGTCTCATCTGCTACTTGCATCGCTTTTTCTGCAAGTTCTTTATTCGCTTTTGATACGTAACCGACCACTTCTTCTTTATTTGCTGGGTTCACAGAAACAATTTTTTCTTCTGTTGTAATACGTTCCCCATTAATAATAAGTGGGTACTCGCCACCAAGCTCGGCTTCTACTTTCTTTAACGCTTCTTCCATTTGACGTCTATTTTCTTCCATTGTAAAATCGGTAAATGGTTCATGTTTATATTGTACTACCATCCCAAGTAGCCTCCTTATACGTAGTTATATAAATGAAATACCCTGAAAAGATTATGTGTAATCTCTATTTACATGTCTTTCATAATGTTTGTAATAATTCGGTATGTGATACAAGGCAATAAGTTGCGAATAAAGTTCAACTCGTTCGTGTGCATCATCGAAATTAATATTTGCAATTTCTTCAATCTGTTTAATTCGATATGTCAGTGTGTTCGGGTGGATAAATAGCTCTTGTGCTGTCATTCCGGTGCGACAATTATTTTTCAAATAAAACCAAAGTGTTTTTACTAATTCAGAATTATTCCTTTTATCGTTAAGCATTAGTTGCACTATTTTCTCGTTATAATATTCGTCATTTATGTTTTTTTCATACATTAGTTTTATATAACGATAAATCCCTAGTTCTTGATATGAACAAGAGACTTGTTCGACGTTTAAAAAAAACATCATTTCAATTACTTCGAGTGCTTCTAAATAACTTTTTCGTATGTTCTGAACATCAGAATATACATTACCACTTCCGATAAATGTAACTTTTCTTTCGTCATCAGTTAACGTAGCTTCTAATTTATTTTTATATGTAGCTAACAAATCGGTTACTTCATTTATACTTTTACCGCCAATGATTCCGATTATTTCTGTTCCACTACCTAAATAGTATGCGATATTGTCTTCCATCATTTTATGTTTCATCGTTGTTAAGATAGATATGTAATTAGGATCTTTCACAGAAGCAATGAGGACGGAAAAGTGTGATGGTATCGTGTATGAAACGTAATTCGTTGCATCGTACAATTCCGATTCTGTCGCGTATTCGTCATTTAAAATTTTCCAAAGAACAGATTGTAAATTCGTCTCTTCTCGTTTTGTCTCATGAAACAATATTTTTCCAAGGTGAGGAGCAACATCTGTTAATAGTGACCATTCTTCTTCATTTAATTGTTCCGTTTCATAAATCCATAAACAACCGTGTAGCTTTCCATTATGTTTTAAGCCGACGACGACACGCTGCGTAAATTGAATATCTTCCATCGGTTGCAAGCGGATCGGTTCACTTTTCCGCTTTATTTGTTCGACGATTCCTTCTTTTTTCAGTCGTTCAATGACGAATAGCGGACATCTTTTCGTTAATATCGTCGACTGTTGAATCGAATCAAACAGTAGCACATCTGGTGAACTGTAAGCGATTAGTTCAAAGTCTAAGTTCTCTAAAATGATCGACTTCTGAATTGCCTCACTAATATGTTCGACAATTTCATGCACATCAGTAAGTTGAAAAATTTGTTCACGTATTGCCATTTTCTTCTCCCCTAAACGATTTAGAGTTCGCTCTTTATGTCGATTGTACATAGGAAACGAGTCGCTGTCTATACTATAAGTTAAATAATGGGAGAAGTATCTATTTCTAGTATAAAATACGTATGCTTCAAGGACAATATGGGTTATCCATAATTAAGTAGACATCCTTTGTGAATGATACACAATAGATGAGGATGGGACAAAACTAATCTTAGATAAGCGAATATAAAATAGAGTTTTGTAGCGCTGAAATTCGTTACGTCCAAATTTAAAAGGGATATTGGAAAAACTCACCGCTATCCCTTTTATCACCGTTTGTTCTCGCCTTATTCATTGAAGCGCTTCGGCACCGGAACTTTTTATCAAAGAGCTCATTCTTATGAATAGTTTTAACAAAAAACCTTTCCGTGGCGGGTTCCACGAGTGACAATTGTTCCACAAAAGTTACCGCAAGACGCTTTACATAAGTGAAAAACGGAGTCCATCTTTGAACTCCGTTTTTATCAAGATTTTGTCCAAGCCTCTTCGATTAATGGTATATATGAACAGTCGGTTCGTCTTCACCAGCTTTACGAACGATTAAACTTTCTGGACCGTCGGCAGACGTTACACTTACTTCTATATCGTAATAATTTGGGAATATTTCTTTCACGAGACCGTACGTATATTGTGTGAAACCGACAACTTCTCCTTTTCCGTAAAATTCAATTGGAACTTCAATCGTCAGTTGTGTTAAGTTTTGATCTACATAAAATCCTTTGCCGGCAATACCGACATAATTCGGGAAAAAGGTTGCGATTTTATCACTAAATGTTTTTACTTGTTGATAATCATCGTTATAGTTCTTCTTCGCTTCATTGGATGGGAAAAGAACGTTTTCTTCATTGATCGTTTCCCATTTCCCTAACTCCGTTGAACCTTCCGCAACGGTCGTTTTTGCTATAAAACTGCCTGGAACAGGAGATGATTGCTTTTCTTCTTGGAAAAGTGCAAACATGATCGGCACTTCTTCTAACCCCTCTATCTCCCGCAAGTGTTCGGCAACAACTCCAGCAATTCGTTTCCCTTCCTCTAGTGCTTCCGACTTCGATATGTCTTCGTAATAGTAATCTCCACCAGTTTCAACTGTAAAACGATAAACAGACTTCAAAGCAATGCCGATCGAAATTCCGACGAGCTCGACTGTGTTATCGTCTTTTCTTTGTAAAAAGTTTTGCTCTAAAACATGCGAGAAAATACGTGGATTATTCCGATGTTCTTTAATATCCTCCTCTTTTGATCCTTTCTCCTCTAGTTGTGGATTTAATGAGTCGATTAATTCATAAATCGCGTCGGTACTTAAATATTGACCTTCTTCAAAGACGTATTTTTCCGGATCGAATACAGCTGTCGAATGACGTCTCAATCCTTGTTCTAACTCATCGATATCGACACGATTCGTTATTTGGTTCGTAATGGCACCACGTGCTTCACTCGGCTTGTACGGTAAGACCATTTTATATTGATCTTCCGATAAGGAATAGCTCGGGATAATCGACGGTTGCGTCGTACTCTCACTTTCTTCCGGTTGCACGAGGTCTTCTTGCTTCTGTTGCGAACAACTTGCTAATAAAAGGAGTGCAATTAATACGCTCACTACTAAACGGTTCATTTTCCCACTCCTTTCACGGCTTCAGTAAATTGTGCTTCATCCCATATTTCAACGCCGAGCTTTGTCGCTTGGTCATATTTTGAACCTGCTGCTTCTCCAGCGATAACGAGATCCGTATTTTTACTTACGCTACTCGTTACCTTTCCACCTTCCATTTCAATTAACTCTTTCGCTTCCTTTCGGGTGAAACTTTCTAAACGTCCCGTTAAGACGACCGTTTTATTGGCAAAAACTTGCTCACCGCTTGCTGCTTCTTCTCTTCCAATGTATGTCGTATTGACCCCTAGCTCTTTTAGTTCGTTGATCAAGTCGCGCACTTTATCTTCCCGGAAGTATTGTACTATCGCGGCAGCCATTTTTTCACCGATTTCATCAATTGAGACGAGCTCTTCGTACGTCGCTTTTTTTATTTGATCAATCGTTTTAAAATGGGCGGCTAAAATTTGGGCGGCTTTTGCTCCAATATGGCGAATGCCAAGACCAAAAAGCAGTTTTTCTAACGAATTTTGCTTCGATTGTTCGATTGCGTTTATTAAATTTGTCGCCGACTTTTCACCCATTCTTTCTAATGGTAGTAACATTTCCTTTTCAAGTCGATATAAGTCATCAATCGATGTAACGAGCTGTTCGCGGAAAAGTTGTTCGATTACTTTTTCACCGAGACCGTCTATATTCATCGCATCACGCGAGACGAAATGAATTAACCCTTCTTTTACTTGCGCTGGACAGTTCGGATTTATACAACGAAGTGCAACTTCTTCATCAATATGGACGAGTTCTGAATGACATGCCGGGCACCGCTCGGGCATTTCATATGGCTTTTCGTCTCCTGTGCGTTCTTCTTTTATCACACGAACGACTTTCGGAATAATATCACCTGCTTTTTTTATGACGACTGTATCACCGATCCGAATGTCTAGCGCACGAATTTGGTCGGCGTTATGTAACGTTGCGCGCCCGACAGTCGAACCATCAACAAAAACAGGCTTTAAAATAGCCGTCGGTGTCACAACTCCTGTTCGCCCAACGCTTAGTTCAATATCGTCAATCGTTGTCGTCGCTTCTTGTGCTGGAAACTTGTATGCAATTGCCCAGCGTGGCGTTCGTGCAGTAAAACCGAGTTTCTCTTGTTGTGTTAAATCGTCTACTTTTATGACAATTCCATCGATGTCGTACGGCAGTTGTGCTCGTTTTTCCGTCCACGTTTGTACAAACGTCATGACGTCATCAATGGAATGACATAATTTCCATTCTTTATTTATTTTAAAACCGAGTTCCTGCAAATAACGTAAACGTTCGCTATGTTTCGTTAATTCGTCAACTTCCCACACACCGTAACCAAATAAAAACAAGTCTAAATTTCGCTTCGCGGCAATGCGCGGGTCTAATTGTCGAAGTGAACCTGCAGCGGCATTACGTGGATTAGCGAAAAGTGCCTCGCCTTTTCTTTCACGTTCTTTGTTCAATTCGAAAAAGGAGTGTTCCGGCATGTACGCTTCGCCGCGAACTTCTAGTTTTCGTGTTTCAGTAATCGTTAATGGCACACTTTTGATCGTGCGTAAGTTACTCGTAATATCTTCTCCGACTTGCCCATCACCACGAGTTGCACCGCGGACTAATTTACCATCTTCATATAGGAGCGTAATCGCAAGTCCATCGATTTTTAATTCACATACGTACGCTACTTCTTCGCTTAAACTAGTGCGAACACGGCGATCAAAATCACGCAACTCTTGTTCATTAAATGCATTACCTAAACTTAACATCGGTACTTCGTGCGTCACTTTTTCAAACGCATCGAGCGGTTCTGCACCGACACGTTGCGTTGGCGAATGCGGTACGATAAATTCCGGGTATTGTTCCTCCAAACTTACAAGTTCATGGAAGAGCTCGTCGTACGTCGCATCAGGTACCGTCGGTTGATCTAACACATAATATTCATATGCATAACGGTTCAACCGTTCGACTAACGTTTCTATTTCATTTCGTACTTGCTTTTTTTTCATATTCAACACCTCATCGTTTCGTAATCGGTGCAAATTTCGCTAGTAATCGTTTAATTCCGACTGGTGCAGGGAAAGCGACGTCCAACTCGACATCATCACCCGTACCTTGGACACGAACAATCGTACCGACTCCCCACTTTTTATGGTTCGCTTTATCGCCAACTTTCCACGCGACATTTTCTGCACCAGATGGCACCGTTTTTCGTGCCTGTTTGCGCGGACCTATTCGTCTTCGTTCATTCCGACCGTCCTTGTACGCAACGTGCGGACGATTACTTTCTGCAGATGATTCGTCTTTTTCATACGGACGATCGATCAATTCATCCGGTATTTCTTGTATAAATCGGCTAATCGGGTGAAAGTGTGTTTGCCCGTATAACGTGCGCATATGTGCGTGGGTCACATACAACTCTTTTTCCGCTCGTGTAATACCGACGTATGCTAATCGACGTTCTTCTTCCATCTCCTCATCATCGAGCATCGAGCGACTATGTGGAAAAATATTTTCTTCCAATCCAACTAAAAATACGACCGGAAACTCTAGCCCTTTTGCGGAATGGAGCGTCATTAACGTAATCGCATCTTCCGGTACTTCTTCATCATCGAGCGAATCAATATCGGAAATGAGCGCTAAATCGGTTAAAAATGCAATGAGTGATGTATCTTCTTCTGCCGTCTGTTCAAATTGTTGCGTTACCGTTTTAAATTCTTCGATGTTTTCAAGACGACTTTCCGCTTCTAATTTCGGTTCACGACGAATCATTTCCCGGTATTCTGTTCGAGTTAATACTTCTTCTACCATATCTGTCGCCGTTAAAAACTGTTGTTGCTCCATGAACGTTTCCATTAAAGAACGAAATTGAGTAAGTGCATTTCGCGCTCGTGTCGCTAAACCGACTTGTTCTATTTCTTGTGTCGCTTGAAAAAGCGAAAGCTCATGTTCCGTTGCGTACATTTGCAGTTTTTCGAGCGTAGACGGTCCGATTCCTCTTCTCGGCACATTAACGATACGCATAAAACTAATATCGTCCGCTTCGTTCGTAATAAGGCGTAAGTACGCAATAATATCTTTAATTTCGCGGCGATCGTAAAATCGTAAACCCCCGACAATTTGATACTGAACACCTGCTTTCATAAGTGTTTCCTCAAGTGTTCGGGATTGAGCATTCGTACGATATAATATAGCTATATCTTGTGCATTGTACGTCCCATCGTCGATTAATTGTTGAATTGTTTCTGTGACAAATAACGCTTCTTCACGTTCTGTTGCACCTTTAAAATACGTTATTTTCTTTCCTTCTTCATTATTCGTCCACAGTTTTTTCGGTTTTCGCGTTTTATTATGCTGAATAACGTTATTCGCAGCATCGAGAATTGTTTTCGTCGAACGATAATTTTGTTCGAGGATGATCGTTTTTGCATTCGGGTAATCTTTTTCAAACGATAAAATGTTAGCGATATTTGCGCCACGCCAACGATAAATGGATTGATCTGAGTCACCGACAACACAGACGTTTTCGTATTTTTCCGCTAACAGTTTTATTAACGTATATTGCGCGTCATTCGTATCTTGGTACTCATCGACGTGAATATATTGAAAACGATATTGGTAATGTTCTAATATTTCAGGTACACGACGAAATAGATGGATCGTCTCCATAATAAGGTCATCGAAATCGAGCGCATTATTTCTACGTAATGTCGCCTGATACGCATCGTAAATTTCCGCTACTTGCCGCTCAAAATACCCGTTCGCACGTTGTAACGCTTGTTTTGGTGTAATTAATTCATTTTTTGCGTTACTTATTTGATGGATCATCGCTCGCGGATCAAACTGTTTCGGGTCGATATTGAGTTCTTTTAACACTTGTTTCATCGCAGATAATTGATCCGCACTGTCTAAAATGGAGAAGTTTTTTGAATAGCCTATTCGGTCGATATCGTGACGAAGAATACGAACACAGAGTGAGTGAAATGTCGATATCCATATATGTTCACTTTCTTTTCCGACGAGATGAACGACACGATCTTTCATTTCACGAGCTGCTTTATTCGTAAATGTAATTGCTAAAATGTTCCGCGGTGCTACAGACTTTTCATCTAATAAGTATGCAATTCGATGCGTTAAAACGCGTGTTTTCCCACTCCCTGCCCCAGCCATAATAAGTAGTGGACCTTCTGTCGCGATCACCGCTTCTTTTTGTCGTTCATTTAAACGAGCAAGCAAATCGATTTCCATTATTTATTATTCCCCTTTTTAACAGCTTTTACCGTCGCTAAAGCCTCCGTAAAATGAGTATATATACTATTTCCGACGACGATCGTATCAGCATACTGTTTCATTTCTTCCGCTTCTTCCTTCGTCGTAATGCCACCACCGTAAAACAGTCTCGTCTCCGATAGAACTCGTTTCACTTCTTTTACAACGTTCGGGTCGCCATATGTACCACTATATTCAATGTAAAAAATAGGTAGATGAAACATTTTCTCTGCCATCTGTGCATAGCTAATAATGTCATTCAAATTAGGTACAAAACAATTCGTTTTTTGAAATGCTTTTGCCTCCGGGTTTAAAATACAGTAACCTTCCATCACGATTTCATCCCAATTCATCAGATGACTATATTGCTTTATCGCCTCATGTTGGATGTCGATTACCCACTTTTTCTCTGTACTATTAAATACTGTCGGTACGAAATAACGATCAAATCCAGGCGAAATAGCGTCGATCGTTGAAATTTCTAATACGCACGGCAATGCATACTGGCGTACACGATACATCAACTCTAATACATTATCAAAAGTAACATTGTCCGTACCGCCGATCATAATAGCATCTGTTCCTGATTCACATAATTTTTCTAAATTTATATCTGATATTTCTTTCGCTGGATCTAGTTTAAAAACGTGATCCCATTCAGTGAACTCTACGTTCAACGTTCATTCCTCCAATTATAACATTCGCTCATCATATTATAGCAAAAATTAAGCGAGCTTTAGAAATAAATGTCGATACCGTTTATGTTCCGGTATTTACAATACAGCGACCAATTTTTAAGGCACAATAAAAGTAGACGAACAAGATAGATATAGAATAAGAGGACAAAAATATGAGTAATACGAAGTATAGGAAATATTTCATTAGTGAACCGCGAGTTGAGAATGTCGCGTATCACCCGTTAGAAGGGGTAAAAGCGGTAACTTTCCCGGATGAAATCTTTTTAGATAAATCGTAAGTTGAAGGGTGTCCGATCGTTGTCAATATCGGTTGGCGCTTTGAAGTTCTCAATCCAAACCCAGTTGAGTGGGAGCATTCACACGATTTTGATGAGGTACTTTGCTTTATCGGTACAGATCCAGAAAACCCGCGTGATCTCGGTGCAGAAATTGAGTTCCATATGGACGGAGAAGTGCATACCTTTGATAAGACGACGACGATCTACATTCCAAAAGGTGTTCCGCACTGTCCATTTTATCATAAGCGAGTCGATCGTCCGTTCTTACTCGTCGTTTTCACATTAGCGGATTACTACTCTAAAGCGGAAGAAGACAGAAAAAATTATTAAAAGTATAAATAATTTGTATTAAATACACTAATCACAATATGTATTGGTATATGAGGGAATCAATTAATTTCAATATCACTTTTTCATCAGCTGAAACGAATGACGGAAATAAAAATGGACGTAACTTCTTCGTGTAATTATATGAATACAATTCGAAGAACTACGTCCAGCTTAATTCAGTTTATTTTTACACATTTAGTTTCGATCATAAATCCTTTTCATTTCAATGTTAAAGTTTCATCATGCATGGAACAAGTGATCGTCATCATAATAGCGATATTCACACACTATGTCGATCATTCCGCTTGCCTCACAATCCATTAAAAACGGTTTTCCTTTTACACTATGTGACATATTTATTCGTTATAGCTTGCCTCCAGCTGATGGAATAAAATATTACATGTATTTTATTATCCAAAATTATTGTTACGTTGTATGGTACATTACGGAGCTTAATAGGAGTCAAATGGTATAGATGTTTCAGCTGTTGTAAAAATGTATATACAGTTCCCTCCATTCACTTCCATGTAAAAAAAGAAGCCTTTCATCAAGTGGCTAATAAAAGACTTCTTTTCTGAAAAGCACAACTAATTTAGAGAGTTTTCTCAAATGCTTCAATCGAATCTGCTAATTTTTCAATAATTAATTCTACATCTTGCTCATTAACAACTAATGGTGGCGCAACTGCTGCAGCATCCATACCGAATGCTAATGGTCGGAGAATGAGTCCGCGCTTTTTACATTCAGCAATGACATGCTCTGCTACGCCTAATTCCGGATCGAAATTTTCTTTCGTATCTGGATCCTTATAAAACTGAATTGCACCGAGTAAACCTAGTGCACGTGCACTTCCAGTCGTCTTAAATTTATCTTCGATATACTCTAATCCTTCAAACATTTTCTCTCCCATTTTACGAGCGTTTTCCACGAGCCCTTCTTCTTCAATGATTTGAATGTTACGTAATGCAACTGCGCATGCAGTTGGATGACCACTATACGTAAATCCGTGGAACATCGGTCCTTCAGATAGCTCAGTAAGTTCATCACGTAATTTGCTTGACATCATCACTGCACCGAGTTGAATATACCCGCTCGTAATTCCTTTCGCCATACACATAAGATCTGGTACGACGTCCCAGTTATCGACACCGAACATTTCACCTGTTCGACCGAACCCGGTAATAATTTCGTCTGTAATGAGCATAATGTCATTCTCATCACAAAGCTTACGGAGTGCTTGCATATATCCGTTTGGAGGGATGTTTACTCCACCGACCCCTTGGACAGGTTCTAAAATGATTGCCGCGATTGTATCCGCACCTTCACGCTCAATGATTCCGCGAATACTTTGATCATAATTTGGATGTGACTTATCGCCTTGTTCTGCTTCAAGTAAATGCGGAATTGCGTGAAAGAATCCTGGTGCTATTTCTGTAATCATATTTTTAAAGTGATCTACACCTGTTGCACTCGTCGTCCCCATTGCTACACCGTGGTATCCATTATACAAGCCGATAATTTTACTCTTTTCCGGTCTTCCTTTTAATTTCCAATAGTGACGAACAATTTTAAACGCCGTCTCATTCGACTCGGAACCACCAGATGTGAAAAAGCTAACGTCTAAATCACCTGGAGCGACTTCCGCTAACTTTTCCGCTAAGCGAATAACGACTTCGTGTGACTGGTTAAAAAATGATGAAGCGTAAGATAAGTTTTGAATTTGCGAACTTGCAGCTTCCGCTAACTCCTTGCGACCATAACCGACATTTACGTTCCATAAAGCAGAAACTCCGTCGATAAATTCATTACCCTCTACATCTTGAACGCGAATTCCTTCTGCGGATTTGAAAATAATATCTGGACCGCGCTCCTGCTGATCTTTTAATGGTGTAATCGGGTGTAAAAAGTGCTTCTTATCCAATTCCTTTAACGCTTCAACTTCAGTCTGATCAACGATCATGTTTATTTCCCCTTTCAAGTTATTATAAAATAATTCAAAATTTTCAAATTATTATATAGTTAGTTCTGTTTATTTCGTACTGAACGTACCACCTCCCACGAAATTAACCGCTTACATTTTCGAATGTATCGGAAGTAGGAGTTATATAACCCCTACATACCGTACCAATCTAAATGTTGTTCCCCTAACTCCATCCAGACGCTCTTCGTCTGTGTATACATGTTTAGTGCTTCGATACCTAAGTCTTTTCCGAAACCACTCTGCTTTACTCCACCAAAAGGTGCGGTACTATCGAGCATGCTCATTGTATTTACATAAATGGTTCCTGCATCAATACCACGAATTACTTTATGTGCTCGCTTCATATTTTCTGTCCACACGCCCGCCGTTAAGCCGTATAACGTATCGTTCGCTTTTTCAATGACATCCTCTTCGTCCTTAAAACGAATGACCGATAACACTGGACCAAAAATCTCTTCACGTGCTATGCGCATGTCGTTCGTGACGTTTTCTAAAATCGTCGGTGAATAGAAGTATCCACCTTTATCTTTATAACTGCGCTCTCCACCGATAACGAGTTTCGCCCCCTCATCTAAACCGGCTTGAACGAGGTTTTCTATCTTCTCTAACTGCGGCTGGGAAACTTGTGGTCCCATCTGTGTCGTCGGATCTAACGGATCCCCTACACGGATGGACTCCGCTTTTTTCACAAATGCATCCATAAACTCATCATAAATACTTTCTTGAACGAACATACGTGAGCCTGAGGCACATACTTGTCCTTGGGCTAAATAAATCCCTAACATGGAGCCATTTACAGCGTTTTCAATATTCGCATCATCAAATATAATGTTCGGGTTCTTTCCACCGAGCTCTAAACCGATTTGTTTTAAGTTGCTCGATGCTGCTTGCATGACGAGCTTTCCTGTTGTCGTTGACCCAGTAAACGTTACTTTATCAACATCTTTATGTGCTGCAAGCGCGTTCCCTGCATCGGCACCGTATCCTGGTACAACGTTTATGACACCCGCTGGTACTCCTTCTTCTTCGAAAATTCGCGCCATCTCTAAAATACTCGTCGGTGTAAACTCAGATGGCTTAATGACGATCGTATTTCCTGCTGCTAGTGCTGGAGCGATTTTCCACATCGCAATCATAAGTGGGAAGTTCCACGGTACGATTGCTCCAACTACACCTAACGGTTCTTTCAATGTAAAGTTCAATCGATTTGCCGGTGAGGCTAACGTTTCTCCTTGAATTTTGTTAGCAAGCCCTGCATAAAATTCTAATACGTCGACCATACCTGGCATCGCGATAAATTTGTTCTCATTAATCGTTACTCCGTTATCACGCGATTCCGTCTCTGCTAAAAAGTCGACCTCTTTCCATAATCGCTGTGCAACTTTGTACAATAAACGCCCACGATCACTCGGCGTCATTTCACGCCACGGACCGGATTCGAACGCTTTACGTGCCGCTCTTACAGCTCGGTCCACATCTTCCGCATTTGCCTTAGCCACTACTGCGTTCACACTACCATCAGTCGGGTTGATCGATTCGAACGTTTCACCAGAAACAGAATCAACCCATTCCCCACCGATTAACAGTTGATACTTCTTCGTCATGACATTCCCCTCTTTTCACAATATTTGATGAAGACTCCAAATGGTAACGGTTCCATTTACTTACGAACGTTCGTGTTTAATCAATAAATTCTGATAATTTACTCCGAGTCCTTACGATCGTTCGTGAGCCTTTACATAAGATTATATATGAAATTAACATTATTTCAAGAGTCTTTTAATATTAAAAAGTTATTGCTTTATGCTAGTTCCATATGATAATAATATAGGATGACTTCTTTACTTCAGAGCGTTTCGAAGATCCGCCCTCACACATAACAAGGTGTGAGAACGATTAATTTTGACAGTCCACATTCTTTTTTATCGCTTTACTAAACACTTGCCACGATGCATCTAACCGCTTTTCAAAACTATCGACATTGACATAAATTAATTCAACTAACAACCCGTCAAAAATGTTTAAAAATGCTTTTTTAGCTACGTACGGATCCACACTTAAATGGTGTTCATTTTCTATAAACAAATGTGCGACGTGCTCCTCCAATATTTGATAAAAGTGTAAGAACTGTTTAATTACTGTTCGTTGTAAATGGTTCGGTGGTAAAAACATCATACGTAATAAAAACTTTGCATTCTCTTCATTTTCCTCTAAAAACCGATCTCGGAACAACATAATAAATCCATGTAACACATCGAGTAATTGACCATGACGACGCTCGAGAAAGTAAGAGTTTAAAAATTGCTTTTCCTCTTCGATTACTTGTTCCATTACTTGTAGAAATAAGTCATCCTTACTTTTAAAATGTGTATAAATCGATTGCTTCTTTATTCCAACTTCATTACCTATATCCGCTAGTGATGTCCCGACGTAACCTTTTTCTACGAATAATGTAAGCGCTCGTTCTTTAATTTTATCCTTCGTTAAGTAACACATACAATTCCTCCATTTTTTAATTATCAATTATACATCATACGTGATGAAAGTAATTTCGACAACTTTTTATTATTTGTACAGCTTTAATTTTGTCATGATTTCTTTATAATCATTAGCAAACATTCTACATATTTTTAATTTTCGCTATAAAAAAGTACCGTTTTTGTTACTTTAAATCAATCACTTTACATAGAGTGTTTTATTTAAATTAAAAAGCCACTGTTATAAAACAGTGGCAAAAAATCGTACATTTATTTTTTTATTCATCAAGTCGTTTCAACACCGTTTTATAACCGCCGCTACCATAATCTAAACAACGCCGTACACGGGAAATAGTTGCCGTTGAAACGTTCGTCTCATCTTCAATTTCGTTATACGTTCGACCTTCATTTAGCATTTTCGCTACTTGTAATCGCTGGGCTAACGATTGTACTTCATTCATCGTTGCAATATCATCGAAAAACTTATAACATTCTTCCCGAGTTTTTAGCTTCAAGATACCATCGAAAAGCTGATCTAACTGTTCACCACGTAATTTATCAATTTGCAATGTGATTCCCCCATCATCATTCATTTGAAAATTGAACTTGTTCCGTTTCCCCACTCGATGGTGCATCCGGGATAAAATTTATCCATGTTTTTCCTGGGACGAAAGGGATCGTTTCTCCGTCTTTGACTGGAATGATTCGACCATGATCATTTACCCACTCTACTTTTTCAACTCTTCCTTGTTGTAGCAAGTATGCATCGCCACCAGATTCAATATCGATAAAACGTCGTGAATCCTCGTCAATAACACGATGTTCCGCTTCCACGATAAACACGTTGTCAATTACGATCGGAATTTCAGATGTCAATTCAACGGTCAACTCCCCATTATCATAGCGATGATATTTCCCGCTACTTTCATCATATTCAAACGTTACGACAGCTTGTTGTGGACTATAATTTATTTTAACATATGTCCCGTCACTATCTTCAAGTTCGGATTCGTCTGTAAATGAAAATGGGTCATATGTAAATTGTGTCTCATATCCTTTTTCCGCCATCGCATCATAAATGTTTGTCGCTTGAAAATACGAGTTGTGTGGCGCTTTTCTGAACGGTTCACGAACGAATAAATAACCATCGTTATCGTGCTCTGAACCGGCGATATGATCGATATTACGGGATAAAATCATATCGTTGATAAAATCGGCGGCACCGTGATATACGTAAACGGCATCATACCCATTTGCAAGCGTGAAATAATATTCTCGTGCACTACGAACAGGTCCAACTACATCCGGTTGTGTGCTTTGATAAATCGCTAAAAAACGTGTTATATGTCCTTCTGTAAGCATTTCAAAGACGATATCTGCCTTAGATAAACCTGTTTGTGGACGAGCTTGTGTATGGTTATTGACCATTACAGCATACGCACGATTATTATTCGATTCAGTCGTATATTCCCCCGTGAATGGAAGCATGACCTCTTTTATCTCTCCAACATCTTCTTGTAGGTCGCCCTCGCCAATATCTTGAACGACATCTTTCTGTCCACAGGCGGCAAGTAACATCATAAGTAAAGCAATTCCCCATAATAAAGACTTTCTCACTTTTATCACCTTTTTCGTATGTTATCGCATATTTGCTGGCACGATCACTTCCTGTTTCATTACATCGACGATGCCTTGTGGAGTAATGCGAATGTAAGGTAAGTGAGTCGATGATAA
Source organism: Pseudogracilibacillus sp. (assembly GCA_035303165.1). Classification (GTDB taxonomy): domain Bacteria; phylum Bacillota; class Bacilli; order Bacillales; family Amphibacillaceae; genus Pseudogracilibacillus. Next base: position 14,492 of record DATGRY010000010.1, on the reverse strand, counting down.
AAACAGCAACGTGTACATTGGGTCTTCAAATGGATAACCTGCTTCTTGCAATAATTTAATCACTTCTGTTTCTTGCTCTATTAGTTTGTCCATTTTTCCATCATACATAACTCCTGCCAACGACAATGGTAGTTCAAAGAGCACATCACCGTTATGCACTAAAACGAGTCCGCCACCGATCTCTTTCATTCGATTCCATGCGATCATCATATCTCGTTTATTTTTACCAATTAATATAGGGTCTCCTGTTAGAGAAAACGAACTGCATAAACCACCAAGTTGCGTCGTAAAACCGTGTAAAACTGAATTCACACGCCATTTACCATTCCGATCGATTAAAAGTAAAAATGCATCGCCATTTCCTACCGGTAATCGATCCGCCGTTATATCGATTTCCACAGCATATGGATGAGTAATGACATCGTTCGTCATTTTTAAACCGACTGGGATCGAAAATTGCAAATCGTCTTCAGTTAAGTCCCAATCGTAATGCACTTTTTCAATACCATATTTCTTCCAATTAAGTGTATATCGTTGTGGGATATCGACACCGTCTTTTACGATCCACTTCCCTTTTGCTAGTACACTTAACGGGTGTGGATCTTTCTTATCGTACAAAATATTGATATGTGCAAGACGCCCAGGTGCAATACTACCTAGCACTTCATCTAAATGATAGTATGATGCGACGTTATATGATGCCATTCGATACGCTTCTTCCACTGGTACACCGACTCGTAGTGCAATTTCTACACAAACGTTTATAAGCCCATGTCTACTGTAAGAGGGTGTCGAACCGTCTGTCGTATACATTAACTGATCATACGTCGTAAGTTCTGCTTCTAACAACTCAGTTAAAATATTTTCTAAATCTGGTCGAATCGAAGAATGACGTAGTGCTACGTAATAGCCAATTTGTAAGCGTTTCAAAACATCAGCACCAGTTAAAGATTCGTGATCAGCGCTCGCTCCGAGCAATTTTAGTTTCGTTAACGTGTTTTCTGACGAGCCTGGAAAATGTCCTTCAACCCGTTTTTTCATTCGTTTCGTCTCTTGAATCCAATACAGAAGTCGATCATCACCTGTAAGTAATTGAGGCCAAGATGTCAGTTCGCCACCTTGAATAACAGATGGATGTTCAAGCCAGTCGAGAAGATTCTCCGTATCAAATGGTTGCTCGTCATTACGTAACATCGTTTGCGGATCGTATCTTCCCCACCAAAACATCGAAATCGGTATATCGTTAAACGTTTCAATAAATTCGAGCGATTTTTCGCGACCGATCAATGAAAAAATACGTAAATTGTCGTTTATTAACGTCGTCGTACCGAACTTCGCCGCATGAAATGCAAACTCCTCCGGATTATACAGCTGAAAAGGATGCGCATGCGGTTCCATATAACCAGGTACAACGTATTGACCGATACAATCGATTATTTCTGTGTTGTCCGTATTTTTAGGCATTCGCTCCCCAACATAAACAATCCGATCTTTATAGATCCATATATTTGCTTGCACCCACTTTTTCGTATGTACGTTTAAATACGTACAATTCGTTAATAAAATTGTCGGTGCTAATTTATCATCAACGACTGCGATATGTTCACGCAGTTCTCGATTTCTCCAAAATTGTCCAAACTCCAACATTTGTCAACTCTCCAGTATATATCTTTATGTCATCAATAAGTATGCTTACTATAATATAAAACATCTTTATTTATTCTACCATAAAAAGAATTACTTGTTACGAATTCGTTTGAATTTTTATTGAATTATTCATGAGAAAAGTTGTATATTTCTTAACTTTTTTGTTATACACGTTTAATAGATGTATGAAAAATGAAAAAAGCTTGTAAAGGAGCGGCTATCTTTTCAATCGAAACGATTCGTAGCCCTCCTACAAGCCTTCGCATTTAAACTTTTTGAATACCGATATCTCTACGATAAAAGAATGCATCCGTCGTATCGAACACTTTTAATTGTTTATATGCTCGATCTCGTGCCTCGTCTAAGTTTGCTCCTAAACCACCAACAAGTAGCACGCGACCACCGTTAGAAACGAGCGAGTCATTCATTCGTTTCGTACCCGCTTGTACGACGAACGTGTCATTAGATTTAACTAATTTTGGTAAAACGACTCCTTTATCATATGGACCAGGATAACCTTTCGATGCAACGACGACTCCGACACATGCTTCATTTTTCCATGTAAGTTGCGGATCTTTTCCTGCCATCACATCCATTATTACTTGAACTAAATCATTTTCCAACAGGGGTAAGACGACTTGTGTTTCCGGATCACCAAAACGAGTATTAAACTCTATTACTTTCGGACCATCTGCTGTTTGCATCATCCCAGCATATAATATCCCCGTAAAAGGCCGGCCTTCCTTCATTAATCCATCGGCAGCTTTTTGTAAAACTTCATTCGTCGTAAAGTCTACGATTTCCTCTGTAATGTCCGGTACAGGAGCAAAAACCCCCATTCCCCCTGTGTTCGGACCCTCATCATTATCGTACGCACGTTTATGGTCTCGAGCAGCGATCATCGGGAATACGTTATGCTCATGAACGAACGCAATAAGCGAATATTCTCTTCCCTCTAAAAATTCTTCAATCACAACTTTTTCTCCCGCACCTTGAAATGCTCCTTCGACCATTAACGTATCGATCGCTTCTAACGCTTGCTCTTTCGTTTCTGCAACGATTACCCCTTTCCCTTCCGCTAAGCCATCCGCTTTTATAACGATCGGGGCTCCCTTTTCCTCGATATAACGTTTCGCTTCATCTGGATTTGTAAACGTCTCATGCGCAGCTGTAGGTATGTCATATGTATTCATAAACTGTTTTGCGAAATCTTTACTACCTTCTAAAAGTGCTGCTCTTTTCGTCGGAGCAAAGATTTTCAAACCTGCATCCAAAAATGCATCGGCAATCCCAGCATTTAACGGGTTTTCCGGGCCGACAATCGTTAAGTCAATCTCTTTTTCTTTCGCAAACTGCACGAGTTCATCTATAGCCATCTCATCGATTGGAACTGACGTAGCTAACTCGTCCATTCCACCATTGCCTGGAGCTGCGTAAATTTTTTGTACACGTTCGCTTTTTGCTAAATGAATAATGACACTATGTTCCCTACCACCACGACCAACTACTAAAATATTCATGATAACACCCTTTATCGATTAATGTTTAAAATGACGCATATTCGTAAATACCATCGCAATTCCATGTTTGTTACAAACGTCGATTGAATCTTGATCGCGTTTCGAACCACCTGGTTGGATAATCGCTGTAACTCCTGCTTTAGCAGCCGCCTCAACTGTATCAGGCATCGGGAAGAACGCATCTGAAGCTAAAACTGCACCACGCGCTTTTTCTCCCGCTTGTTCGAGGGCAATTTTCGCCGCTCCTACCCGATTCATCTGTCCTGCGCCAACGCCGACTGTTTGTTTATTTTTACCGAGTAAAATAGCGTTCGATTTCACATGTTTTACAGCTTTCCAACTAAACAATAAATCATGCATTTCTTCTTCTGTCGGAGTGCGTTCAGTCACAACTTTTACATCCGCTTCTGTTATTTGGCCAGTATCGCTCGTTTGTACGAGTAAGCCACCTTTTACAGCGACGACTTTTTCATCGACTTCATTCGAACGATTCATTGGGATCTCAAGTAAACGTATGTTTTTCTTTTCTGTTAAAACTGCAAGTGCCTTATCCGAGAACGACGGTGCAATGACGATTTCCAAAAAGATTTCGGACATAATATTTGCGGTCGCTTCGTCTACTTCACGGTTTACTGCAATAATTCCGCCGAAAATGGAAATAGGATCCGCATCATAAGCACGTTGAAACGCTTCGGATAATGTATCTGCTAGACCGATTCCACATGGATTCATATGTTTCACCGCAACTGCTGTCGGCTCATCGTACTCTAACACAATCTCCAAAGCCGCGTTTGCATCTTGAATATTGTTATACGATAATTCTTTACCGTGCAATTGTTTCGCTGTAGCAAGACTTATCCCATCGTAATTTGGGATTTCATAAAATGCTGCTCGTTGATGCGGGTTTTCCCCATAACGCAAATGTTGTACACGTTCAAACGTCCGAGTATATGTATCCGTAAATATTTCTTCATCCGAAACACTTTTCGTTAAATATGAAGCGATCATACTATCGTAGTGCGCTGTATGGCGGAAAACTTTCGCCGCTAACTCTTTACGAACTTCTTCTTCTAAGACGCCATCAGCAAGCTGTTCTAACACACCGTCATAGTCTTCAGGGTCAACGATAACAGCAACATCTGTGTAATTTTTCGCCGCTGCACGTAACATGGCCGGTCCACCGATATCGATATTTTCAATAATTTCTTCATGTGTTGCATCTTTTTTCGCTAACGTTTCTTTAAATGGATATAAATTAACGACGACGATATCAATTGGATCTATCTCATTTTCACGTAACGCTTTCATATGGGATTGTTCACTTCGCTTTGCTAACAAGCCGCCGTGTATTTTCGGATGAAGTGTCTTTACACGACCATCTAAAATCTCTGGAAAACTCGTCACAGAATCCACTGCAATTGCCTTAACACCCGCATCGATTAATAAAGCTAACGTACCACCCGTTGAAATAATGTCATAACCTAATCGTTCTAACCCTTGAGCAAACGGAATAATGTTATCTTTATTCGACACACTAATTAACGCTCTTTTATTCATGTTCTAATACTCCTCGTTTATTTCAATCTATTGTTTCGTCAGTTCATTCAGCACACGCGTATATAAAATGTGCTCGACCTGTTGAATCCGCTTTTGTAATGATTCATACGTATCATTCGGAAAAACTGTTACAGGCTCCTGCGCAATAATAGGACCTGTATCAATCCCCTCATCAACATAATGGATCGTCACACCTGATACTTTCACACCGGCATCTAGCGCCTGCTTTACAGCATCTTTCCCTGGAAAGGATGGAAGTAAAGATGGATGAATATTCACGATACGATTTTCGTACGCATCTAACAAAGTCTCACCGACAATGCACATATAACCTGCTAAAGCGATCCATTGCACATTCGCACGTTTTAATTTTTGTAAAATTTCTTGTTCATACGCTTCTTTCGTCGCAAAGTTTTTCGGGTCGAGCACAACCGTTTCGACACCAAAACTTGCTGCTTTACCAATGACATGTGCTTTCGGTTGATCACAGATGAGCATAACGACATCAAACTCTGTATGCTCACTCGTCATCATCGCCTCGAAATTTGAACCTGTACCGGAAGCGAAGACAGCGATTCTTGTTTTTACTTCGATGCCCATTGTATATGCACTCCTTCTTCCGTAGTGACTTCACCAATGATCGTTGCTTCCACACCATTTTGACGTAAAATCGCGGTCGTCTCTTCCGCTTCCTCGCTATTTACGGCGAGCGCCATACCGATTCCCATATTAAATACTCCGTACATCTCCTCATGATTGATTTCGCCTTCTCGCTCGATGAACGAAAGGATGTCAGGGATGTCCCACGTCGTTTCATCCAATTTTACTCCTAACCCGTCCGGTAACATGCGTGGGAAGTTTTCGTAAAAACCACCGCCTGTAATATGGGCAATTCCTTTTACAGTAACTTTTTCGAGTAACTGTTTTATCTCTTTTGCATAAATCTTTGTCGGTCGTAACAATGCATCCCCAAGAGGTTCCGCTAATCCATCGTATTGCTTTTGTAAGTCAAAACCTTTTACAACTTGGCGGACGAGGGAATACCCGTTTGAATGTATGCCGCTTGAGGCAATACCGACAATGGCATCTCCCGCTTCGATCGTTTCCCCAGTAATTAACTTACTTTTTTCAGCGATTCCGACGACAAAACCGGCTAAATCATATTCATCCTCTTCATACATACCTGGCATTTCAGCAGTTTCTCCACCGATCAACGAAGCGCCTGCTTGGACACAACCTTCGCTTACGCCGGAGACGATTTGTTCGATCACTTCCGGATCGTTTTTACCACAACCGATATAGTCGAGAAAAAAGAGTGGTTCGGCACCTTGGGCAACGATATCATTCACACACATCGCAACGAGGTCGATCCCGACCGTGTCGTGTTTATTTAATTGAAAGGCAAGTTTTAATTTCGTTCCAACACCGTCCGTTCCTGAAACGAGCACAGGTTCTTTATACGACAACGATGTAAGGTCAAATAGACCTGCAAACGCCCCGATCCCACCGATTACTTCTGGTCGGTTCGTTTTTTCAATGTGGCGTTTCATCCGTGCGACTGCTTCATAGCCCTTTTCGACGTCGACGCCTGCCTTTTTATACATATTTGACATGTCTTCTTCGCCCCTAATCTTTTCAACATTTTATATTCATTATACCGTATTTACACGTAGTCCGCTTACCGTTCCTTTTGTATAGCTGGCGCTCACCTTATTTCATTTTCATCTAATCGAATTGGGTAATTTCCCGTCATACAAGCAGCACAAATGCTTTCTGTTTCTCTATTTCGTTTAACGATCGCTCGTTCTAGTCCATCAATCGATAAATATTCGAGTGAGTCCGCTCCTATAAGTTTACGCATCTCTTCTTTCGTATAATTAGCCGCAAGTAAATCTTTTTTCGTAGACATATCAATCCCATAATAGCATGGGCTTTTTATTTCCGGTGACGATATTCGTACGTGTATTTCTTTTGCTCCTGCTTCTTTTAATAAGCGAACAATCCGTTTAATCGTCGTACCGCGGACGATCGAATCGTCAATTAATACGATTTTCTTTCCTTCGACGACGCCATGAACGGGAGATAATTTCATCTTTACACCTTGTTCTCGTAACTCTTGGGACGGTTCGATAAACGTTCTTCCAATATAACGATTTTTTATGACACCCATCTCATATGGAATGTTACACTGTTCCGCATACCCGATCGCGGCTGATATACTCGAATCGGGTACACCAGTAACGACATCGGCATCAAGAACAGGATGTTCTTTACCAAGTTCTTTTCCCGCTCGTTTTCGAGACGTATGAATGTTCACATCGTTAATGTCACTGTCCGGGCGTGAAAAATAGACGAACTCCATCGCACAAATGCGTCGTCGTTCTTTCTGTTCAAAACGCTTCGACTTCATCCCCTCATCACTAATAATGAGAAGTTCCCCCGGTTGGACCTCACGTTCAAACGTCGCACCAATAATGCTAAAAGCACACGTCTCAGAGGCGATGACGTATGCGTCACCCAACTTCCCAATAGAAAGTGGACGAATACCGTGTGGGTCGAGCGCAACGAACATTTTATCTTCTGTTAAGATGACGAAAGAATACGCTCCGACGAGTTGCTTCAATCCAGAGATAATTGCTTCCTCTGTCGTTTCTTGACCATTTCTGCGCATTAAATGAGCGAGCAACTCTGTATCAGACGATGTTTGTAAAATACTACCGGATTCTTCTAACTTCCGTCGTAAGTCGGCTGCATTCATAATATTTCCGTTATGAGCGATCGCTGTACTTCCGTTTAACGAATGAAAGAGAAATGGTTGTACGTTATCAAATGCACCGTCATCTTGCGTCTTATTACGAACGTGTCCAATTGCTGCGTGTCCTTGAAAAGACGTAAAATCGAACTCCTGAAAAACATCGTTGACGAGACTAGCATCTTTATGAACGTACAAGTTTTTACCGTCATTGACAACGATTCCGGCACCGTCTTGCCCACGATGTTGCATCGCATGTAAACCATAATATGTTATTTCCGCCGCTTGTTTATGACCCCATATACCAAACATCGTTCACATTCCTTATTCGTTATTTGGATGAAAGTGATTGGGCAATGCTACCTTTCCACAATCTCGTCAATTCATCCAGCGATTCATTGAGTAGTTGTTTACCTGATGGATCTTCCACAACAAATTGTTTCTCTTCCGTCACTTCACCAATTTTTACAGATGGTACATTTAACGCTTCGAATGCCGCTTCATCTTCTTTACGGATCGACAAAATAAAGCGTGATTGTGTTTCACTAAATAATTCGACCGTCGGATTTCCATCAATCGTTACATGAATGCCACAATTTCCACGAATCGCTTTTTCTGCCAATGCTACTGCTAAACCTCCCTCGGCGATATCTTCCGCAGATACGACGATGCCCGATTGAATCGCGTGTAACATATTCGCTTGACGTTCCTTTTCAATGTGTAAATCAAAATGTGGCGCCTTACCGGTATATTTCCCGTCGATTAACTGTTGTAGTTCACTGCCACCGAAATCAACCGCTGCTTCTCCAACGACATAAATCGCATCACCTGCACGTTGAAAAGCATTCGGTGTTATATGATCAAGCGATTCGAAAAGACCAACGATCCCGATAATCGGTGTCGGATAAATCGGCTTACCGTATGATTGGTTATACATCGAGACGTTTCCACTTATAACAGGCACCTCTAACATCTCACAGGCTGCTTTAATACCGTCGATACTTTTTTCCATTTGCCAAAACACTTCTTCGTTCGTCGGATTACCGAAGTTTAACCCGTCAGTAATCCCAAGTGGTTTGGCTCCGGAGACGACGATGTTACGACATGCTTCGGCTACTGCAATTTTTCCACCAACTTCTGGATCTAAATAAATGTAGCGAGCATTACAGTCAGTAGCAATCGCGATTGCTTTATCGTGCCCATCGATTCGGATAACAGCTGAGCCTGAACCTGGACCGACGAGTGTATTTCCTCGTATTTCCGAATCAAACTGACTATATACCCATTCTTTACTTGCAATCGTCGGACGTGTCAGCAGTTTTTTTAACGTTTCTCCATAGTCCGTAACGTCTGGAATCGTTCGTTCTAACTGCTGGAACGTATCGTAGTATGTCGCTCGTTTCGATGGCATGTAGTAAACAGGAGCTTCTTCATCTAATGCATCAACGGGAACGTCCGCCCACACTTTACCATCGTGTACGACACGAAATACTTTCTCTTCTAACACGGTTCCAACTACACATGCATCGACATCGTGCTTTTTAAATATATCGATAATTTCCAGCTCTTTACCTTTTTCCACGACGAGCAACATTCGTTCTTGTGTCTCTGACAACATCATTTCATAGGCCGTCATCTGTTCTTCAGCTTGCGGCACGAGATCTAAGTTTAGTTCCATACCTGTTCCGGCTTTTGAAGCCATTTCACTACCAGAAGACGTTAACCCTGCTGCCCCCATATCTTGCATACCGACTAGTGCATCGTGATGAATCACTTCTAAACAAGCTTCAATGAGACGTTTTTCTAAAAACGGGTTGCCTGCAGCTGGTTTTGCATCTTCTGAAATTTCATCATCTGAAGAATGCGTGGCACCATGAATGCCGTCACGCCCTGTCGGAGCACCTGCATAAATGACGACGTTGCCGGGTCCTTTTGCGACACCTTTTTGAATGTCATTATGATTTAACAATCCGACAACCATGGCGTTGACGAGTGGACTATCTTCATAACATTCATCGAACTTCACTTCTCCACCAACAGTCGGTACTCCAACGTTATTTCCGTAATGAGCAATACCTTGAACGACTTCTTTAAACAAATATTTCGTTCGTTCAGACGTAAGCGGTCCGAAACGAAGTGAGTTTAGTGCAGCAATTGGACGAGCCCCCATCGAAAATACGTCACGTAAAATTCCGCCAACACCTGTCGCTGCCCCTTCAAATGGATTTATTTTTGACGGACTATTATGGCTTTCCATTTTAAAAACGACTGCCTGGTTATCCCCAATATCGATGACTCCGGCGCCTTCACCTGGACCGACAAGTACGTGAGGCGCTTTAGTCGGTAATTTTTTTAATAACGGTTTCGACGTTTTATAACTACAATGTTCCGACCACATGACGGAAAAGATTCCTGTTTCCGTATAGTTCGGTAATCTACCTAATATCTCTTTTATCCGCTCAAACTCCTCATCTGTAAGCCCCATATCGCGATAGAGCTTGTCCTCTTCAATTTGTGTCGCTGCAGGTTGTTGTTCCATATTACTCGTCTCCTTTACCTTTCTATTTCGCGGTACATCTGTTTTACTTGTCCGTTAAGCCTAAACGTTTAAAGATGAAGTCAACGTTTTTAAAATGATACGTATAATCAAAACAAGCTTCTATTTCCTCTTTCGTTAAAAACTGCTGCACGAGTTCATTTTGTTCAACTAACTTTTTAAAGGATGTTTCCTCTTCCCACGCTTGCATCGCTAACGGCTGGACGATATGGTCATACGCTTCTTCCCGAGCCATTCCCTTTTCAATAAGTGCAAGTAAGACACGTTGGGAAAATATGACACCGTGCGTTCTTTCGATATTTCGTTTCATATTTCCCGGATAAACCGTTAAGTTTTTGAGTACGTTCGTAAAGCGATTTAGCATATAATTAAGCGCAATCGTCGCATCTGGTAAAATAATTCGTTCTGTCGATGAATGTGAAATATCACGTTCATGCCATAACGATACATTTTCGTACGCTGTCACCATATAACCACGAATAACCCGTGCCATACCACTCATATTTTCCGAAGCAATTGGATTACGTTTATGCGGCATCGCCGATGAACCAGTTTGACCAGCCCGGAAGAACTCTTCCACTTCACGTACTTCCGTTCTTTGTAAATGACGAATTTCCGTTGCGAACTTTTCAATCGACGTGGCAATTAACGCGAGCGTCCCCATATATTCCGCATGACGATCACGTTGTAACGTTTGTGTCGAAAGGGGAGCCGGAGATAAACCTAACTTTTCACAAACGTATGATTCCACGAACGGATCGATGTTCGCATACGTACCAACTGCACCGGATAACTTACCAAACTGTACCCGATTTGCCGCTTCGTTGAAACGTTCTAAATTCCGTTTCATCTCTTCGTACCATAAAGCAAGTTTTAGACCGAACGTCGTCGGTTCTGCATGAACTCCGTGTGTTCGACCGATCATGACAGTATGTTGATGTTCGATCGCCCTTTCTTTTAACACTTGAATCATACGCTCAATATCAGTGCGCAATATATCATTCGCCTGTTTTACTAAATAAGAAAGGGCTGTATCGACGACGTCTGTAGATGTTAATCCGTAATGGACCCACTTCCGTTCATCACCGAGCGATTCGGATACCGCGCGTGTAAACGCTACGACATCGTGGCGTGTTTCTCGTTCAATTTCTAAAATACGTTCTACGGAAAAAGAAGCATTTTCACGAATTTTTTTCACATCTTCTTTCGGAATGACTCCGAGTTCTGCCCACGCTTCACACGCTAAAACTTCTACTTCAAGCCATGCGTTATATTTATTATCGTCCGTCCAAATAGCACCCATTTCTTCACGCGTATAACGTTCAATCATTTCGTTTCCTCCTCATATGCTAACCGGTAATGCTCTAACGTTTTTTCATCGTTTGCAACAAACGTCACATGACCCATTTTCCGTTTTGCTTTCGCCTCTTTTTTACCGTAAAAATGAACATTAGCTTCCGGCATCTCTGTAAGAGCACGAAGGGCTTTTTCCATATTTTCACCGAGCACGTTAATCATTCTTGCTCGTTTAAGCTGTTCTATTTCTACTAACGGTATTTGACAAATAGCACGAATATGTTGCGCAAATTGTGAAACATTACACGATTCGATCGTATAATGTCCGGAGTTATGTGGACGCGGTGCCATTTCATTAATAAAAATAATTTCTCCGCTTACGAACATTTCAATCGCAAACGTACCGACGACTTCGAGTGATTCAGCTATTACTTTTGCCGCTTCGTATGCTTTTTTTTGCACGCGTTCCGATACACGTGCTGGTGCAATCGTTTCATACAAAATATGCTCTTTATGTACGTTTTCCGCTAACGGAAAATAAGTGATCTTTCCGTCTGTAGCGCGGGTGAAAACGACAGATATTTCTTGATCAAATTGAATCCATTGTTCGAGAATGAAGGTGTCTCCGCTGTCTGCAAATTCAATTGCTCGTTGCACATCGTCATCGGTCGTTATTTTTAATTGGCCTTTTCCGTCATATCCTCCTCGACACGTTTTTATAACGGCCGGTAGTGGGATATGTTTTAAAGCCTTTTTTACATCCTCACCATTTTTTACGATCGCAAATGGCGCAACTGGAAGCCCTGCATCTTTCATTAACGTTTTTTCCCGTTCTCTGTTTTGTGTTACTTCAAGTGCAAACGCACCTTGCGGCAGTTTTCCCGCCGCTTCTATAAAGCTTGCAGCTGCTAAATCGACGTTTTCAAATTCATATGTAACGACATCGCTTTTTTCCGTTAACTGTTTAATAGCATCCATATCATCATAAGTAGCTACAATGTGCTCATCGCTTACTTGTGCCGTCGGACAGTTCTCCGTCGGGTCTAAAACAATCACGTTATACCCCATCGTTTTTGCCGCAATCGCCATCATTCTTCCTAATTGTCCTCCACCGATAATGCCAATCGTTTGTGGAGGTATAATCGTTTCGGATTTTTTATTGTTTCGCAAGATCGTCCCTCATTTCATTCACATTTCGTTTCATTTTTTTACGATAATTATCAAGTTTAACAGATACTGTTGTATCGTGTAAGGCAATAATTTGGGCGGCAAATAGTGCAGCATTCGTCGCTCCAGCTTTTCCTATCGCCATCGTCGCTGTCGGCACACCACCTGGCATTTGTACGATCGAAAGTAAAGAATCCATTCCTCCTAAAGCTTTCGTCTGTACGGGAACACCGATGACAGGAAGTGTCGTTTGTGAGGCGACCATCCCTGGTAAATGTGCGGCACCTCCTGCCCCAGCGATGATTACTTGTAATCCACGTTGTTTTGCCGTTTTTGCATAGTGAAACATATCGTCTGGTGTTCGATGTGCGGATACAACTTCTTTTTCATACGCTATGTTAAGTTCGTCAAGTACGTCGCAACTATGTTTCATCGTTTCCCAATCAGATATGCTGCCCATGATGATTCCGACTTGTACCATCGTTCATTCCTCCAACTATATATTTACCGTCCGAAATGAATCAGATCGTATGACAAAAATATCCGTAATAAAAGTAAAAAAAGTCTATTCATCCCCTATTGTTGATTGAGGGGAAGATAAATAGACTTGCTTTTCGTTATTGATCGTTTACATATCCATTTAGAAATGCGAACACGACTGCATCAGCCTCCACATGTCGCTTTAAATAAATTCAAATTTGTCATTTTCTATCGCTAGTATAACAAAGTCTTCCACGTATCGTCAATGAAAAAAACGAACATTTTTCTAAAGTTTTGGTTTAATGTTCGGGTTTTGTCCGCGCACTTTCGTATGTTGACTTATCGGAAGCTGTTCCTCTATGACTTCTTCCACAACTTCATCGTCTTCCATTACTTTTTCTGTTGGAACGAGATCAGGTAATACATGTTCTTTAACTTTTCCGTCTTTTTCTGTTTTTCTACGGCGAACTTGCCTCACCCAGAAGCCACCTTGAATATGCTTCGGTTCATATGCGACGATAAATGCTCGCGGATCGATTTCGGTAATTAATTTGTATAGTTGTAACTCCTGTTTTCTCGACGTTAATATTTGCATCGACAATCGATCTCCGTCCATTCCAGATGACGTCCAACTCGTTACTCCGTACCCTTCTTGGCGTAATCGTTCGGTAAACTGTAACGTAGGATTCGAAGAAATGACGTTTACTGTGATATAGCCGAGTGCAAGGCGTTCTTCAATGATTGAACCAGATATAATTCCAAGTGCAAATCCGACCGCATAGGCGATAACGTTCTGTATTCCGTCAAGATTATCTAAAACGATACTTAACCCTAAAATATAAACGATTACTTCAAAAATACTTACAATAGCTGCTAAGTATCTTCTTCCTTTTAACGTTAAGATCATCCGAATCGTCGAAAAAGAAACGTACACGATATTAATAACTAAAATAATGAGGACAGTCATATAAGTATTCGACAACATGCTACTTATCACCTCGTCCCTTTCATACCGTTACATTAGATTTTATACTACTGCTTGCACACAGTTAATCTTTGTTCGGTCCGTACACACGACGTTCGATGGACGATTCTCGTCCACGCAATCGGCGTTCTAACGATCGTTTCCAATTTGGAGCAAGTGCAGTACAAGAAGCTAATTCGTAAGCGCGACGTAAATTATCTTTATCGACGTACATCACTTCATTTGCCGCTGCAATAGACCACTCTGGATGCGGTCGTTCGATTAGTTCCAATGTAACGTTAGCTTCTACGTATCCCTCTTCAAGTACACGGTAATACCATCCTGTTCTACCCGTATCTTGAATTTGTAATGCTAAATCGAGCACTCTATGTCGCCGAGCGGGCTTCCAACACGGTCGACGTGGTTGAGACACTTCAATGATCGCTCCACCGAAACGGTAAATATCGCCGATAAATGTCATAAATTCATCTACCCCATCTATTACTAAATTTTCGCCCATTCCTCCCGCTACCATACTATTTTTCTGTAATC
>DATGRY010000009.1:0-21449 GCA_035303165.1 Pseudogracilibacillus sp. | reverse complement strand
CATGTTGTAAATAACTTTTCGGTTCGTCATTACTCGTTAAAAAATTAGCGACGATATGACCTCTCGATTGCTTCTTTTTATCAAATTCTTTCGGATCGCGAAAATTTGTTAATGCTGCGAAGCGACCTGTCGTTGTCATTCCGAGCCACGTACCCATCGCTTCTAAATCTCTTCCAGCTAACACGTTATGTTTATCTTCCCAAAAATGTGCTTGTGCTGCGGGGCGTTCGTAAAATTCATCTCGGTTTGCGGCGATGATAAGCTTATAATGAATATGGTCATTATAATGAAATGTAATGATACACATATGCGTCCCTTCTTTCTTATTTAGACTTTGAGACAACGCCTAATGTACAGCGTGACACACAAATAATCTCGTTTTTTTCATCAGTAATGTTAATTTCCCAAACCATCGTCGATCTTCCGATGTGAAGTGGTTTTGCTGATGCAGTGACTGTTCCGCTTCGTTTGCTTTTTATATGGTTAGCGTTAATTTCCATACCAAAAACTGCTTGCTTTTCTAAATCGACATGTAATGCACCGCCGATGCTAGCAGCCGTTTCTGCTAGTAGGACGCTTGCACCACCGTGTAAGTATCCGTACGGTTGATGTGTTCGTTCATCGACAGGCATCGTCATGACGACTTCGTCTTTTTCTTTTTTGACGAGTTTAATGCCGAGTGAATGCATGAGTTCATACGACATATCATTTCCTCCTTGTAAACTGCGGCGTTACATCGTGACGAATTTGTCTAGGATGAATGCGATAATGAGTAAAAACCCGTACATCGAGTTCGTTTTACCGGTGTTTACCATCGCCGGCATCATTTCAATTGGCTCTGTTTTACCTTTAAAACCGAGGATGACTTGGGCGGCTTTCATACAACTAATATACGTGAGCCACGCCCATACCGGCAAAATGTCAAACAATATAAAGAGTGCGGTAAAACCATATGCAACAATGAATAAACTAGCTAAAAAATGAATAGCGTTTTCCCGCCCCATTAAAATCGCTAACGTTCTGCGACCATTTTTCGCGTCGTTATCTAAATCGCGAATGTTGTTTGCGAGTAAAATGGCGCCGATAAATATAGCGATCGGAATGGAGATCAGTAACACTTCTTTCGTTAGTTGTAACGTTTGGATGTAGAAACTAATAGCGATCATGACGGTTCCCATTAAAAAACCGGCGAACAATTCACCAAATGGTGTATAAGCGATCGGAATTGGTCCACCTGTGTACAAGTAGCCAATCAACATCGATGCGGCACCGATGACGGCGATCCACCAACTTGATAAAAAGCAAATATATAGACCGAGTAAGATAGCGATGCCGAAAAATATTATGGCTAGACGTAAGACGGTTTTTGGTTCAATTCCGTCACGTACGATCGTGCCACCGATTCCGACAGAATGTTCGTTATCTAAGCCTCGTTTATAATCGTAATATTCGTTGAACATATTCGTTGCAGCTTGAATTAAAATAGAGGCGATGAGCATCGCGAAAAACAAACCGAAATGAAAAACTTGCATTTGTGTATGGGCGACAAACGTTCCGATGAGAACGGGGATGAATGATGCAGTTAATGTATGGGGACGTAAAAGTCGCCACCAAACTTGAAAACCGTCCCTTTCATTCAATGCTTCTTTTATATCGATATCTTTTTCTTTCATGTTGCTCTCCTTCAAAAAAATGAGTCGTTCTTGCATCTTCATCTTATGGAAAAATGAATCATAAGTCAACGGTTCTTGCCTCATCTTTAGTGCATTTGTCGGTTTCTTGGAATTATACATAGCTAAGAAGTTTCATATGGAAACGGTACCAACGTACAACATAGTTGTATTACAGTTTTATTCTGTCATGATAGGTTTTTAGAAATGAAAGCGAAATATAAGGCTTTTCTTGAGAAACGTGTAAAAAGGACATAAAATAGAGTAGTAGCGTATATGCGATTTACCTATTGGAGGTTAACGATGATACAATTAGAAAAAATGACGTTCGAGTCATTTTTATTACGTATAAATGAGATGCTAGTAGATAGTGAAGAGTCTCATATTTTTAGTTGGACGGAGAAAATTGAACCGTTTGCGCCGATCGCTCTTTTTCAACGGGCGGAAGAGACAGGGAAAGACCGTATTTTTTGGATGAATAGTACGCATGATTTTTCCATAGTCGGAATTGGTGCGACGGAAAAAATTATAGCTGAAAAAGATCGTTATACGACATTACAACGAAAGTGGTCAGACGTCATCAGAAGTGCAACAGTTTTCGACCCTTATAAAAAAGAAGGGACTGGCCTCATCGCATTAGGTGGCATGACGTTTGATCCGTTACACGAAGAAAGTGGCGTGTGGGAAAGTTTCCCAACGAGTCAATTAACCGTGCCAACATACAGTTTCGTGCAGCATCATGATAATTATTATGTTACCGTGACACAAAAAGTGACTAGTTCGATCGATGTGCAGCAAGTTTTATCCGAGTTTGCATCGTACAAGCAGTTTGTACATGCAACATATACCGATAGCGACTATCATACGGTCCTTTCAAAAGAGGAAGAGGATTGTCCGGGATGGTTGCAATCAGTCGAAGAAGCGATCACAGAAATTAAGCAAGGACGTGCGGGAAAAATTGTTCTTGCTCGTTTGTTGCGCGCTCATCTATCGGACAAGGCGGATCTTAGTGGTATGTTAGCACGACTGAAAAAGACGCAACCGACGAGCTATTTGTTTGCGGTAGAACATGGAGATGATTGTTTTATCGGGGCAACGCCCGAACGCCTCATTCAAGTAAAAGGGGACGATGTGTTGTCAACGTGTCTTGCGGGCACTGCTCCCCGGGGTAAAACTGCAACGGAAGACGAAAAAATTGCAGACGACTTGTTTAACGATGAGAAAAACCGAGAAGAACACGAGCACGTCGTACAGATGATTCGTCGTGCAATTGAACCGTTTTGTATGAATATCGATATTCCGGATGAGCCGACTGTGTATCGCCTTCGCAATTTACATCATTTATATACACCGGTACGGGCAACGCTCAAAGAGAAAGGTTCCTTATTTGCAATGATTGAAGCACTACACCCAACACCAGCGCTCGGCGGTGTACCACGCGATTATGCGCTCGAGTTCATTCGAGAGCATGAAAGTGTAAATCGTGGTTGGTATGGAGCGCCAATCGGTTGGGTTGATCATAGTGGAAATAGCGAGTTTGCTGTTGCGATTCGTTCCGGTTTAGTCCGAAAGGATGAAGCATTACTATTTGCTGGTTGTGGTGTTATGCGCGATTCGGATCCACAATTAGAATTAGAGGAAACAGGCATTAAGTTTTTACCGATGTTGAACGTATTGGAGGACAAATGATGAACTATACGGAGAAATTGACACGATACGTCGCTAATTTCGTCGATGAACTTGCCCACAGTGGTGTAAAACATGTCGTCATCTCACCAGGATCGCGTTCAACGCCGCTAGCGATGCTCTTTCGTGAACATGAACAAATAACAGACTGGGTTATTATCGATGAACGCTCTGCTGCTTTTTTTGCACTTGGTATGGCTAAGTATACGAATAGCCCTGTTGCGCTCGTCTGTACATCGGGAACAGCTGCGGCGAATTATTTTCCGGCTATTGCAGAGGCAAAATATGGTCGTGTACCCCTTCTCGTGTTAACTGCTGACAGACCGCACGATTTACGGGGCGTTGGCGCACCGCAAACGATGGATCAACTTGCGATGTATGGTAGTTACGTAAAAGAGTTTATCGAAATGGCACTACCAGAAGCGACAGCTGCTCAATTGCGATATGTACGTAGCCGTGCAGCTCGCATCGTACGAATTGCATCGATGGGAGAACGAGGTCCGGTTCATGTGAATTTTCCGTTCGCTGAACCACTTCTGCCTGATGTTTCACTTCCAAACGTATGGGGTGACAGGCAAGTCGAGTACAACCCGTCATACGACGGAATAAAAACATTAAATGAAGAACAGTTGACCGCACTTGCTCGTAACATAGAAGGAAATAGGCGAGGATTACTCGTCTGTGGTCCACAAGTAGATGGAGGGCTTGCTTCCGCAGTCGTTTCGCTTGCGAAGACGTTAAATATACCTATTTTGGCTGATCCGTTATCACAAGTGCGCGGAGTCGGTGGGGCAGAGGAGTGCGTTATTTCATCTTACGATACGATCTTACGTTCCAAAAAGATGCGTAAACGGTTAAAACCCGACTACATTATTCGTTTCGGTGCGATGCCAGTTTCGAAAAATTATATGTTTTACGTTCAAGATCATGAAGCGGCGTATCAAGTCGTCGTGGAAGAACATGAACACGTTCGCGAGCCGACGAACCATGCGAGTGAATACGTATTCGCAAATGGTGTGCAGTTTTGTCATACGTTAGCTGAAAAACTCAAATCTAGTTCAACTGTATCCGATTGGCTTGACTATTGGCAAACGTTGCATGAAGCGGTTGTAGCTAGTTTTCAATTTAACGAGGAAGATTCGCTAACAGAGGGAATCGCTGTGCAAACAGCGCTCACGGAAGCGCCAGAAAACAGTATTATTTTTGCTGGCAATAGTATGCCGATTCGTGATATCGACACGTTTTACATAGCACGTAATAAACATCTCGAAATTCATGGTAATCGTGGCGTAAGTGGCATTGATGGTGTCGTCTCTAGTGCGCTCGGTATGGCGGCGACTGCAAATGAACGGGTTACGCTCATTATCGGTGATTTGAGTTTTTACCATGATTTAAACGGATTGCTTGCGGCGCTCCATTATAGACTCGATATGACCGTTTTACTTATCAATAATGATGGTGGTGGCATCTTTTCATTTTTACCGCAAGCGACTGAGAAACGTCATTTCGAACCGTTATTTGGAACGCCGATCGGTATCGATTTCCGCCATGCTGCGACGCTGTATCAAGCACATTATGAAGTGGCAAGTACGCAAAAATCGTTGCGTGAAGCACTAAAGTCATCGTATAAACGTCAAGGGCTTTCGATCGTGGAAGTACAGACGGATCGTGAGGAAAATGTTCGTTGGCATCGTTCTATATTAGATAGCGTTGCCAAAAAGGTGGAAACTTCCGATGCATAAAAAAACGGGTTGTATCGACGTTCACGGTGCAACATATGCATATACGACGTATGGTAGGGGAGAAGCGCTCGTCTGTTTGCACGGATTTACTGGTAGTAGAAAGACGTGGGAACCGTTTTTATCTATTTTTGGAAAGTCGTTTCAAGTGATCACGATTGACTTACCAGGTCATAGTGAAACGAAAGGCGCAAATGAGCGAACGATGGAGACGTTTTGTCGTGATTTAGCACAATTATTGACAAAACTTGAAGTGAAAAAGGCGCACGTTCTCGGTTATTCGTTCGGTGGTCGTGTTGCGTTATCATTTGCAAATATTGCGCCAGAACGGGTACAAACGCTCGTGTTAGAAAGTGCTTCACCAGGGTTGCAAACGGAGAAAGAACGAACGGAGCGCCGACAACATGATGAACAATTAGCACGAAAACTTGAAACTAACGGTGTGGAGAAGTTCGTCGATTTTTGGGAAAATATAGCTTTATTTGAATCACAGAAATCATTAGCCAAAAACGTACGAGATGTGATTCGACGTGAACGCCTTAGTCAAACAGAGAAAGGACTAGCGGCATCGTTACGTCATATGGGAACAGGTGTACAACCGTCGTGGTGGGATACGCTTGAACAAATAGATGTGCCTGTAGCACTCATTACAGGTGAGCTTGATCCGAAGTTTGTCAACATAAACGATGCGATGAAAAAGCGGCTACCGTACGCGACGCATTTTGTCGTAAAAAATGCCGGTCATGCCGTACATGTTGAACAAGTAAAAAAGTTTGCTAAAATAGTAATGACGTTCGTAAAACAAAATAGAAAAGAAGGTGCAATAAATGACAGTTCAATGGGAAAAAGCTAGAGAATATGAAGAAATTATGTATGAGAAATATAATGGCATTGCAAAAGTGACGATGAACCGTCCGGATACACACAATGCGTTTACACCACGCACGGTAAATGAAATGATCGATGCATTTGCGGATGCTCGTGATGATTCTTCGATTGGTGTCGTCATATTAACAGGTGCTGGCGATAAAGCGTTCTGTTCCGGTGGAGACCAAACAGTACGTGGACATGGCGGTTATGTCGGATCAGACGAAATCCCACGTTTAAACGTACTCGACTTACAACGCTTAATCCGTACGATTCCAAAGCCAGTCATTGCGATGGTAAATGGTTATGCAATCGGTGGTGGACATGTTCTTCATATCGTTTGTGATTTAACGATCGCATCAGACAATGCAACATTTGGACAAACAGGTCCAAAAGTAGGTAGTTTCGATGCTGGTTACGGTGCGGGATTGTTAGCGGAAATGATCGGACAAAAGCGTGCCCGGGAAATTTGGTACTTGTGCCGTCAATATACAGCAGAAGAAGCGTACGAAATGGGAATGGTAAACAAAGTAGTTCCGCAAGAAGAGTTAGAAAAAGAGACGTTACAATGGTGTGAAGAAATTTTAGAAAAGTCTTCGACAGCGATTCGTTTCTTAAAAGCGTCGTTTAACGCAGCAACGGACGGTTTAGCCGGTTTACAACAAATGGGTGGAGATGCGACATTACTTTACTATACGACAGATGAAGCGAAAGAGGGACGCGATGCATTTAAAGAAAAGCGTAAACCTGAATTCGATAAATTCCCACGTTTTCCGTAAATCGAAAATGAAAGAAGTGGAAACCTTTGCTCGGTTGTGGGCAAAGGTTTTTCGCACTTTATAAAGAAGGTGAATGTGAGATGGATAAGGAGACGATGAGACACTGGTTGACAAAGCAGGCTGAATTAGCGCCGGAGCAACTTGCAGTCGAAGCGGACGGACATGTGTCGCTTACTTTTCTTGAGCTACAAACAGAGAGTGAAGCGTATGCGAAAAAATTAGTTCATATCGGAGTTAAGAAAGGCACGCGTGTAGCAATGTTAGCGACGAATAACGTTGATTTTGTGCGTACTGTCTTTGCTTTGTCGTACGTCGGGGCGGTTGTAGTTTTGTTAAATGTTCGTTTGACAAACGAGGAGCTTACGTATCAATTAGAACAGTCTAAAAGTGAGCTCGTCATTACGACAGAACAGTTGCGGGAAGAAAAGCAATTGGACATAAAGAAGCAATTAACGTTTCAAGAGTTACGTTCTTTACCGGAAGCTAATGTAACCGTTCGAACGGAAATATCGCTTGCCGAACCGTTTACGATGATGTTTACATCCGGGACAACTGGAAAACCGAAAGCAGTCGTTCATACGTATGGGAATCATTGGTGGAGTGCTATTGCTTCGGTATTAAATTTAGGGTTAACGGATCATGATAAATGGTTATTGCCACTACCGTTATTTCACGTCGGTGGGCTGTCGATTTTATTTCGAAGCGTCATTTACGGGATGCCGTTTTACCTCGTGGAGCGGTACGAAAAATGCCACGTATTCGACGTTATTCATGAAAAGGAAATTACGATCGCATCATTTGTCACGCTCATGTTACGCGATTTTTTAGAGCAGTTAGGTGATGCGCCGTTTCCAGAGCACGTGCGGACGATTTTATTAGGTGGTGGATCAGTGCCGGAAACGTTGTTAGATGAGGTGAGGTGTAAAGAGGTCCCCCTCTTTTTATCGTATGGGATGACGGAGACGAGTTCGCAAATTGTCACGTTACATAAAAAAGATATATTTCATAAATTAGGTTCTGCTGGGAAGCCATTATTTCCCGCGCAATTAAAAATTGCAAATGATGACGAAGATGGCGTTGGCGAAATTTACGTAAAAGGACCGATGGTCATCGAACGTTATGCAAATGATGTGAGCGCAAATGAAAAGAGTTTTCATGACGGTTGGTTAAAAACAGGAGATTTGGGGTATGTCGATGAGGACGGATTTTTATTCGTCGTCGATCGGCGGAGTGATTTAATTATTTCCGGGGGAGAAAATATATATCCGACAGAGGTGGAAAATGCACTTATGTCGATTGACGGAGTGAGTGAGGCTGCTGTCGTTGGCAGAAATGATGAAAAATGGGGGCAAGTTCCCGTAGCATTTATCGTGTTAGAGGTGGGTACTTCCTTATCAGAAGAAAAAATCAAGGCACAATTAGCTGATAAATTAGCATCGTACAAATTACCGCGTGCATTTTATTTTATCGATTCCTTACCTCGCAATGCGGCGAACAAAGTGATGCGTCATAAGTTAAAAGAACGTTTAGTGCCATAATGTGCGATATCGTTTGCATGAAATTTTTTAAATGTAGCCATAGTATACGTAGGAGGCGAATAAAATGGAACGCAAACGATATTACGTTAGTTTACAATCGAAAGAGATTTCACAAGTGCAAGTAGGGAACAACGCCGATTTTACGATTTATGCGACCGATGCGGAAATACGTACATTAAGAAACATATTTAATGCGATAGAAACAGCAGAAATGGGAACATTTTGGCGGGCGCACGTACCGTTCAAACCGTATCATGACGACACGACAAACGATACGCACGATAAACGTTTAACGGAAGCGTTTCAACTGTTGTATGAACTTGGAGATGAACAAGCGAAGCAATTCATTGAACAAAGTGGTGTGTTGCACGACCGTCCGATCGATACCGACCTTTTATAAATGATTCGCTATGACAGTATATCTTTTCTATTTTTGAAAGGAATACGTTACAATTGTAGTAGACAGAGATAGAAGGTTGATGGATGCATGGAATATATTTTTCAAGATTATTATAGCAATGAAGTAACGTTATCGTTTTCAAACGAACCGTTTTCTAAAACACCGAAACACGTTTGGGTCATTTGTATGTTTGCGGGAAAATGGTTACTAACGGACCATAAGACGCGGGGATTAGAGTTTCCTGGTGGAAAAGTAGAAGCGGGTGAAACAGCAGCGGAAGCGGCACGCCGTGAGGTGCTTGAGGAAACGGGTGGCGTCGTCGATACGATGCATTACGTCGCGCAATATCACGTAGCAGGTAAACATAAAACGATTATAAAAAATGTTTATTTTGCAACGATTCAATCGCTAGAAGAACAAGAAACATACTATGAAACGCATGGACCTGTCTTGTTACGGGAAATTCCAGATGATGTGCGGATGAATAAACGTTTCAGTTTTATGATGAAAGATGATGTACTAAGTCGTTGTATGGACTTTATAAAATCCCATTACGTGTAAAAACGTCGGTTACGATCGTTCACGTTAACATGGATGAGTGAATGATGTTGTACCGACGTTTTTGTTTGTATATTCATTTTTACGTATAGAGCGATGCTAGTTACGTTTATGCGAAATAAACTTTCGCTCCAGCTTTTCAACTCCGATATACATAAATGTTGCAAAAATAGCGATAATGAATAAGCTCGTCATAACGAGTGTAAAGTCGAATACTTGGAATCCATAAATAATTAAATAACCGAGTCCTTGATTGGAAACGAGAAACTCGCCGACAATGACCCCAACCCAACTTAACCCGACGTTTACTTTTAATGTAGAAATCATCGTCGGCATCGTGGCAGGAAAGATTACTTCTTTAAATATTTGTCGACGTGTTGCACCAAAGCTACGTAAAACGTTGACATAATTCGGTTCTACTTCGGTAAAGGCCGCATAGACGACGAGTGTCGTAATAATGACGGAAATGATTGCGCCCATCATAATGATCGATATAAGTCCGGGACCGAGGGCGACAATTAAGATCGGTCCGAGCGCGACTTTAGGCATGGCGTTAAAAATGACTAAATAAGGATCAGCAATTCGCGAAAGTTTTCGTGATGTCCAAAGAATGGAGGCCGCGATGATGCCCGCAGCTGTTCCGAGTAAAAAGCCGAGAATTGTTTCGAAAATGGTATATGATAAATGAGTTAAAATAGACTTGTCGATGACTTTTTCGACGAGTAATTGTAATACACTCGATGGTGAACTGAAAAGAAGCGGGTCGATCCAGTAATTCGTACTCGCTATTTCCCAAAGGGCGAAAAAAAGGATGAAAAGGATGATACGCCAAAAGTAAATGATTCGTTTTTCTTTTTTTCTTTTCGTTAGAAAGTTTTCGTGTAAAATGTGACTAATCGTCTCTTGCATGCGGCTATTCTTTCCATTCGTGCTGTCGTTTCGTAAAAGGATTTCTTCCTTTTTTCTTTTTTGCTCGTTGGGATTCGTGATGTGCTCCGATCGTTCGGTATCAACTTCGGTACTATGCTCACTCGGTTGTCGTTGAAGTTTTTCATTATCGTAACTATCTGCATGAGTTGGCTCTTTTTCGGAATGTATCTTCTTATCATCATTTGCATCTGTCATCCGCTTCCCGCCTTTCTTTGTTGGGCTTGATCGTCGTGTAAGTAACCCCAAATTTCATCGAACAGAGCTTGGTACTTTTCATGTCTGCGGACGTAAAACGGTTCTTCTTCTCGTAGTTCATCCGGAACGATAAATTGCTTTACAATGTTACCTGGTGATTGTTGCATAAGAAAAATACGGTCGCTCATCGAAATTGCTTCACCTAAATCGTGTGTGACGAGGATAGCTGTTTTATTGTAGGCTTTCATCAGTTTTGCAACGACGTTTTCTAAATTTAATTTCGTTACGTAGTCGAGAGCAGAAAACGGTTCATCGAAGAGTAATAGTTCTGGGTGCGTAACGAGTGTGCGTACGAGTGCAACTCGTTGACGCATACCTCCAGATAGTTCATCCGGATACATATTTTTCGTGTGAGCGAGTTGAACTTCATCTAAAAGGGCGTCTGCTCGTTCTGTCATTTCTTTTGTCACTTCGTGCTTTATTTTCGGTCCGATTAAGACGTTTTCCCATACCGTTTTCCATGGGAAAAGATAATCTTGTTGTAACATGTAGCCGACCGGATAATCCGTTTCGTGTAATCGCTTATGTTTTATATAGACATCACCTTCTGTTTGCCGGATGAGCCGAGCGATAATCGATAAAATAGTTGATTTTCCACAACCGCTCGGTCCGATAATCGAACAAAATTCCCCTGCAGCGACAGAAAAGGATACGTGCTCAATCGCTTTTGTAAAACTGTCTTTTGAAAAATAGTAGTGGGAGACGTTGTCGAACGTTAAAAAGCTCATCTTTTTCCCCCTATTCATTCGTAACTTCGTTTGCAATATGTGTATTCACTAATTCTTCATATGGTGCTTCTTGTGGTAATTCACCTGCTTCATCCATAATTTCTAGTAAGTTTTCCCATGCTTCTTCTGTAAGCAGTGGAGACGTTGCAAAAGATCCTTGGTCACGATAACGTTCAATCGAAGCCGCTAATATGTTTATTTCAGCATCTTCGAAGTAAGGTTGCACAACTTTGGCGATATCTTCTGCATCTGCTTCGTCTACCCATTGCTGTGCTTTATAAATTGCCTTTGTAAAACTTTTGATGACGTCTTCGTCCTCATCAATCATACTCTGTTTCGTCATAAAGACGGTATAAGGGATTAAACCTGACTCTTCTCCAAAGGAGGCGATGACGTGACCTTTCCCTTCTTTTTCAAACATACTTGCAGTCGGTTCAAACAGCTGTACGAACTCCGCATCACCAGAGACGAATGCACCCGGAATGTTTGCAAAGTCGATGTTTTGAATAAGTTCTAAATCTCCATGCGGATCGATGTCATATTTTTTTAAGACGTACTCCCCAACCATTTGCGGCATTCCACCTTTTCGTTGTCCTAAAAAGATACTTCCTTTCGTATCGTCCCATGTGAAGTTTTCATGTGGTGATTTTGCGACTAAAAACGTTCCATCCGTTTGGGTAAGTTGAGCAAAGTTAATGATTGGATCGGTTGCATCTTGGGCGTAGACGTAAACGGAAGTTTCAGATCCAACTAGCGCGATGTCAGCCTGGTCTGAAAGGAGAGCAGTCATCGTTTTATCGCCACCCCACGTCGTTTGTAATGTCACATCTAGTCCTTCATCTGCGAAAAAGCCTTTTTCTAATGCAACGTATTGAGGTGTATAAAAAACGGAGCGGGTCACTTCTGCAAGAGAAAGATCGACCATTTCCTCTTTCTCAGCGCACGCACTTAATGCAACGAGGCAACTGACGAAAAGAAAAACTATTACGGCACGTAACTTCATCCATCTCGACTCCTTTATGTGTCAATATCAAGATTAGCGTATGCATTTGCGACGGATGTGTGATTCGTCTAGAAAAAGTTGTTGGGGAAAAGTGAATAGTTGTCGGCATTCGTATATTCGTAGACTTTTGGTTTGTACTTTTGTTTTCCTTTGCACGTGCGTGTTATTTCAGGATTGCGTAGAGGGCGTGCTTTGTTATGCTCTACACGAGGGTGTATTTTCGGTGTTGTGTAGAGAGTCTTCTTGATTATCCTCTACGCATTCGTGTTATGTCGGGATCGTGTAGAGGATGACGTTTATTTATCTAAGTTTTTTTACAGTTTTCTTTAAAGAGTCGCTCGAACTTGTCCCATCCTTGCTCGGCTACAAAGTTACATACGGTTTGTATCACTAGTGTCAGATGTATCGCTTACGTCTTGCAGATAAAAAAGTACAAAAATATCCCTACAGTTAGATAACAAACTGTAGGGATATATCTTTTTTACGTATAATTTTTATGCTTTATAAGTAGGCCCTGCTTGGCGAATGTCCTCGCTCGCATGATCGAACTGTTTGAAGTTTTCGTGGAATTCTTTCGCTAACTTCTTTGCGGACTCATCGTAAGCAGCTTTATCTTTCCACGTATTGCGTGGTACTAATACTTCATCAGGTACGCCTGGAACGTGTGTTGGAATGTGTAAGCCGAAAATGTCGTCCCGAACTGTTTCAACTTCGTTTAATTCTCCGTTTAACGCTGCAGTAATCATCGCACGAGTATACGCTAACTCCATACGACTTCCGACACCGTAAGGTCCTCCTGTCCATCCAGTGTTAACGAGGAAAACTTGTGCATCAAACTGATCGATCTTTTCACCGAGCATATTTGCGTACTGATCTGGTGATAAAGGTAAAAATGGTGCACCGAAGCATGCAGAGAATGCTGGTTCTGGCTCCGTAATACCGCGCTCAGTTCCCGCTAACTTACTCGTATACCCACTTAAGAAGTGATACATCGCTTGTTCTTTCGTTAATTTACTAATTGGCGGTAACGTA
This sequence comes from Pseudogracilibacillus sp., assembly GCA_035303165.1. GTDB lineage: Bacteria > Bacillota > Bacilli > Bacillales > Amphibacillaceae > Pseudogracilibacillus. The sequence goes on along the minus strand of DATGRY010000009.1, from coordinate 8,264 downwards.
CCAGATGCATCTGCCGTTAAGAAAATAATTGCATTTGGATGTCCTGCCACACTCGGTGTAACGATGTTATCGATACTTTCAATCGGATATGCCGCACGCGTATTTTCTGTTAAGGACGTATCTGTATAGTCTGGCTCGCGTGTGTTCTCATCAAGGATGACGTTTTCTAATACAGAGCCGAAACGAATTGCGTTATAAATTTGTGGTTCTTTTTCTTCCGATAAGTCCACACATTTTGCATAACAGCCACCTTCGATGTTAAAGACCCCATTTGGGCTCCAGCCGTGTTCGTCATCACCGATTAATTTACGGTATGGGTCCGCGGATAATGTCGTCTTTCCTGTTCCAGATAAACCGAAGAATAACGCAACGTCGCCTTCTTCACCGACGTTTGCAGAACAGTGCATCGATAAGACATTTTGTTGTGGTAATAAATAGTTCATCACAGAGAAAATAGACTTTTTAATTTCTCCAGCGTATTCCGTTCCACCGATTAAGACGACACGCTTTTTAAATGAAATAACGATAAACGTTTCTGAGTTCGTTCCGTGAACAGCAGGATCTGCTTTACAAGTCGGTGCAGATAATATGGTAAATTGTGATTCGTGATTTGTTAGTTCATCTTCAGTCGGTACGATGAAAAGCTGACGAGCGAATAAGTTGTGCCATGCATATTCGTTTACGACTTCAACAGAAAGTCGGTAATTTTCATCAGCACCTGCGAAACCTTTAAAAGAGAAAAGCTCATTTTTATCACTTAAATGTTCGATTACTCTTTCATATAGTTTTTCGAAGTTTTCTTCACTAATTGGCTGGTTCACCGCTCCCCAGTCGACGCTATTTTCTGTTACGTCGTCCTTAACGACAAAGCGGTCTTTCGGTGAACGTCCTGTATATTGTCCAGTCGTAGCGCGAACAGCACCTGTTGCGCTTAAAACACCTTCATCTCTTTCTAAAATTTTTTCTACTAATAATGGTACGGATAAATTTGCGTGAATGTTTTTCGCATTCGATAAGTCTTGCGTTACAGTAGATTTAGCTGTTAAGCTCATTACAACAACCATCCTTTTTTCATGTTCTTCATTTTGATATAAGTATAACACATTGGAAGAAATAATCCATACTATTATCGTGACAAAATCGTTACGGCTTTGTTCATACGATAAATTGAGTGTTCAATGACTGAGTAAATCAATTGTGGCTACAGTTTTCCAATTATTTATAACAATTTTGTGAATAGATAGAATAAAACGTAAATGTGTTCCAGTTTGACATTGTCCAATGAAATGGGTAAGCTAAATGTCAAACGGCTCTCTTATTTAGAGTTGGTGGAGGGACAGACCCGAGGAAACCCAGCAACCATCCCATTCGGTGAAAAGGTGCTAACCTGATGCAAGGATCTTCCTTGAACAATAAGAGTGAAAGGCAATCGTCTTCCTTTCCTCGCGTGTAGGAAAGGTTTTTTGTTTTTTAGATAGGAACTGACTATCTATGAAATAAAGGACTTTTTACAATAGGTAGAACATCTTTTGCTCATAGAGCTCCGTGTAAATGATTAAGGAGGCTTTTTTAATGTCAGATAGTCGTCGTTTATTTACATCGGAATCTGTAACAGAAGGTCATCCAGATAAAATGTGTGACCAAATTTCCGATGCAATTTTAGATGCAATTTTAACAAATGATCCGCATGCACGTGTCGCCTGTGAAACGACCGTTACGACAGGGTTAGTACTTGTTGCAGGTGAAATTACGACTTCGGTTTACGTCGATATACCGCAAATCGTTCGCCAAACGATAGAAGATATTGGCTATACACGAGCGAAGTTCGGTTTTGATGCGGAAACGTGTGCTGTCTTAACAGCAATTGATGAGCAATCACCTGATATTCGGACAGGTGTAGATACAGCGCTAGAAGTTCGCGAAGGTAAAGAAGCTGGCGAAAATGTGCTTGGGGCGGGAGATCAAGGGTTAATGTTCGGCTATGCTTGTAATGAGACGGAGGATTTAATGCCATTACCGATCTATTTATCCCACCGTTTAGCGAAACGTTTAGCTGAAGTAAGGAAACAAAATATTGTCGATTATTTACGACCAGATGGTAAAACTCAAGTAACGATCGAATATAATGAAAAAGACGAACCAATCCGTGTCGATGCAATCGTCGTTTCTACACAGCATCACGACGACGTAAGTCAAGAAACGATTCGGAAAGATATGATCGAACACGTTATTAAACCGATCGTACCGAGTTTTTTAATCGATGAGGCAACGAAATATTTCATTAACCCAGCAGGGCGCTTCGTCGTCGGTGGACCACAAGGAGATGCGGGATTAACAGGAAGAAAAATTATCGTCGACACGTATGGAGGATATGCCCGCCACGGTGGAGGAGCCTTTAGCGGTAAGGATCCGACGAAAGTAGACCGCTCTGCTTCATATGCAGCACGGTATGTTGCAAAAAATATCGTTGCGGCACAACTTGCGGAAAAATGCGAAGTACAAATTGCTTATGCCATTGGCGTTGCAGAACCAGTTTCCATCTCTGTCGATACGTTTGGCACAGGGAAAGTATCTGAAAGTGCTCTTGTTGAAGCGGTGCGTCAGACGTTTGATTTACGACCAGCAGGCATTATCGATATGCTCGACTTACGTCAACCGATTTATCGACAAACGGCTGCGTACGGTCACTTTGGTCGTGGTGATTTAACGTTACCGTGGGAAAAAACGGACCGTGTTGAACAGTTGCGTCAATGCGTAGCAGAATTCGTATAAATAATCGTTCAAAAAAAACGGCTCGTTTTCGTCATAAGACGTAAGCGGGCCGTTTTCCTTTACGATGTGAACTCTTTTCCTAAATTCGTATGCTCTCGATAGTACGCTGCACGTTCGACATACGCCACGCGGATTCTCTCCAACTCCTTGTAATCAGCTTCTGTTAATTCACGCACTACTTTAGCCGGTCGCCCGAGTGCAAGTGTGTGTGGTGGGATTTTCGTTCCTGGCGTGACAAGACTTCCCGCACCGATAAACGCGCTTTCCCCAATTTCTACGTTATCTAACAACATGGAACCCATTCCGATCAACGCATTTTTTCGAATCGTACATGCATGAATCGTTACTTGATGACCGATAGAGACATCGTCTTCAATCATAACAGGCGTATTCGGGCTTTGATGAATAAGAGATAAATCTTGAATGTTGACACGTTTACCGATCGTCGTCGGTGCAACATCACCACGAATAACTGTTTGAAACCAAACGCTCGATTGTTCGTCGATTGACACATCACCGATAATCGTAGCATTTTCAGCAATGAAACATGTCGAATGAATATACGGTTGAGCCCCTTTAAAAGAATGAATCATTTTATTTCCTCCATTTTATAAAACTTCATTGTAACCTTTCGTTTTTACACAGTTTTCGTAAAAACGTATTAATTTTTATGTTTTCTCTTTTCGATCGCAACGACAAACGGTGGATTATTCCGCTGGTTAATAAACTGGTACGTAATCGCTGCGTAATACGTCTGATCAAGCTCGCGAACGAACTGTAATACAGCATTTTTTTCTTCTTTTCCACCGTCATGACCGTGATAGACGACGATGACGATACGCGCACCGACCCGAATGTAACGAAGTAACGTTTCCATCGCCGCAATCGTCGAGTCTCCTTTTGTAATAATTTGTTTGTCGCTACGTGGTAAATAACCTAAATTAAAAATTGCTCCACCTAATGTCTCCACTCCATCGTTCCGTAAATACTTCTCGATCTGTGCATGACTATCGAGTATAAGGGTAACGTTCGTACGTTTATGTTCTTGCAACAGTTTTTCTGTCGTCTCAATTGCTTGCGCTTGAATATCAAAAGCATAAACAGCACCATCTTCTCCGACTAAGTTACTTAAAAAAAGTGTATCGTTTCCATTTCCACACGTCGCATCGACGACTATCTCACCCTCATCGACCGACTTATTCAATAAATCGTGTGCAAAAGGAATAATTCCTTTCAGCATCTTTTGCATCATTTACCCTCCGAACAATGACTATTTACATTACCTTTTGATTATTTACTATTCTATTTTATAATTCAAGTGACACGGTAGCACGAATCTTGACAAAGAGCGCATGTTTCTCTACAATTCGAGTAGTTATAGTATATTTTACATGCTCGTTGCAAAACGTTTTTTATACATAATTACGGACGTTATTAGCTTCTCATTTTTACTTACGACGATGGGTAGCTTTTTTAAACGACATATATATTGAAATGAAAATTAGGGAGGCACATTTTTGTGAGTTACAACCACTTAGAAGTTGAACGAAAATGGCAATCGTATTGGCTTGAAAACAAAACGTTTAAAACGGACGTACATTCCGATAGAAAGAAACTGTACGCACTCGACATGTTCCCATATCCGTCTGGTTCTGGTTTACACGTCGGTCACCCAGAAGGGTATACGGCAACAGACATCATTTCGCGTATGAAACGGATGCAAGGATACGAAGTACTTCATCCGATGGGGTGGGATGCATTCGGTCTACCTGCAGAACAGTATGCGTTAGATACAGGAAATAGCCCGGCGGAATTCACCCAAAAAAATATCGCAACGTTTAAGCGCCAAATTCAGGAGTTAGGTTTTTCATACGATTGGGATCGTGAAATCGATACGACAGACCCAAACTATTATAAATGGACACAATGGATCTTTATTAAATTGTACGAAAAAGGTCTTGCATATATGGACGAAGTAGAAGTGAACTGGTGTCCAGCACTCGGCACAGTGCTTGCGAACGAAGAAGTAATCGACGGGAAAAGTGAACGTGGTGGGCACCCGGTAGAAAAACGTCCGATGAAACAGTGGGTATTAAAAATAACTGAATATGCCGATCGCTTATTAGAAGATTTAGAGGAATTAGATTGGCCCGAAAGCATTAAGGAAATGCAACGTAACTGGATTGGACGTTCCGAAGGGGCGGAAGTGACGTTTGAAATTGCTGGTCACGATGAGGATTTTAAAGTATTTACGACACGTCCTGACACACTATTCGGAGCAACATATGCAGTACTTGCACCAGAACATCCACTCATCGAAAAAATTACGACAGATGAGCAACGTAGTGCTGTCACAGCTTACGTAGAAGAGATGAAAAGTAAAACGGAAATCGAGCGAACAGATGTCTCTAAAGAGAAAACAGGTGTGTTTACAGGTGCGTATGCGATCAACCCAGTAAACGATAAACAAATACCTATTTGGATTGCAGATTACGTCCTTATGTCGTACGGTACAGGTGCGATTATGGCTGTTCCTGCACACGATGATCGCGATTATGAGTTTGCTAAAACGTTCGATTTACCAATCGTTGAAGTAGTCGAAGGTGGAAATATTGAAGAAGAACCTTACATCGACGATGGAAAACACGTAAACTCTGATTTCATAAATGGTATGTATCAAGAAGAAGCGATTCAAACGATGATCGACTGGCTTGAGGAAAATGGAAAAGGAAGACGTCAAGTAACGTATCGTTTACGCGATTGGTTATTCTCAAGACAACGTTATTGGGGAGAACCGATTCCGATCATTCATTGGGAAGATGGTACGATGACAACTGTTCCTGAAGAAGAGCTTCCATTAAAGTTACCTGAAATGGATGAAATAAAACCGTCAGGAACAGGTGAATCACCACTAGCTAATAGCGATTGGATTCACGTAGTCGATGAGGAAACAGGAATGAAAGGTCGTCGTGAAACGAATACGATGCCGCAATGGGCAGGAAGTTGCTGGTATTACTTACGTTTTATCGATCCACATAATGATGAACAGTTAGCCAATCCTGAATTATTAAAGAAGTGGTTACCTGTAGACCTTTATATCGGTGGAGCAGAACACGCTGTTCTTCACTTACTATATGCACGTTTCTGGCATAAGTTTTTATACGATATCGGTGTTGTACCGACGAAAGAACCGTTCCAAAAGCTGTTTAACCAAGGAATGATTCTCGGTGCAAACAACGAAAAGATGAGTAAATCGAAAGGTAACGTCGTCAACCCGGACGACATCGTTCGTAGTCATGGTGCCGATACGTTACGTTTATATGAAATGTTTATGGGACCACTCGATGCAGATGTAGCATGGTCGACAACAGGACTTGACGGTGCTAGAAGATTTTTAGATCGGACTTGGCGTTTAATTGTCGATGAATCTGGTGCATTGTCTTCGAAAATAGTCGATGAGCACGACAGTTCGATGGAACGTGTTTATCATCAGACGGTGAAAAAAGTAACGGAAGACTTCGACAACTTACACTTTAATACAGCAGTTTCACAATTAATGGTTTTCGTCAACGAAGGATATAAAGCGGAAAAAATATCGAAACAGTTCATTGAAGGTTTTGTAAAACTGCTTTATCCAATCGCACCACATATTAGTGAGGAGTTATGGGAGCGTCTCGGTCACACAGATACAATTACGTATGAATCGTGGCCGACGTATGATGAAACAAAACTCGTCGAAGACGAAGTAGAAATCGTCATTCAAGTAATGGGACGAGTGCGTGCGAAAATGAACATCGCTAAAGATATCGATAAAGAAACATTAGAAGAAAGAGCGTTACAACATGAAAAGATTCAACCGTGGATTGAAGGTAAAACAGTTCACAAAGTGATCGTCGTTCCGGAAAAGTTAGTAAATATCGTTGCTAAATAATAAAAATCTGGGCATACCATAGTGTAGCCCAGATTTTTTATCTTTGTTTATAGTTTGTTTTAAGGCGGACCCAATTATCTTGTTCAAAATACCAAATCGATTCGACTGCGCCGACGATGACGTCCGTTTGTTCAATTGTTACATATTGAATGCTTTTTAAACCGTAGCCTTTATTTTTACTTAATAAAATTGGTTGTAATACTGAAATAGGTTGCACGAATATTTTCGTTTGTTGTTGCAGTTTTCCAGATGAATCATATAATGATCGATCTATTAATGTATGTTTCACTTTTGACAGATCAATCGTTAAAGCTTTTTCACTTGAATCAATTGCGACGGAGGCAAGGAAATGATCACGTAACAGTCCGCTCATTCGATTTACTTTCGGTAGCGGTAATTGAGTCACCTTTCCATTACGTAATGAATATAATTGATGAACCATAGGTGTTTTCTTTTCCGTTTTTCGCACGGAATAAAAGAGATCAGCTATTTCATCATTTGTTAAATGGATAAATTGTAGTTTTGGTTCGTAACCACTGGCGAAAGATATTTTCCATTTATCTGTATATTCACTCGTTACATCAAGCCATATATCATGATAAAAGGAACTGTTTTCAGATAAGTAACTGCCGCGTAATATCATTTTTTCCATGACACCATCGCCTGTAACATCATATTCAAAAGATGCAATTTCTTCTATTTGATTAATCGTTTGATCATTCTTTGCATAATGCGTATGAAATGGAGAAAATAAAAACGAAAGAATCATTAAAAAGGATAAAACTTTTCTCATAAATAACCTCTCCGTACGAAATTTTAAATAAATGTGTATGCTCTAATATAGGTATAACAACGTTTCAACGAAAAATATAAATAAACTGTTGACATTTAGTATGTCCTGTTATATTATTATTAATGCTCGCTTTTCACGAGCAACAAATCATGTTGACAAACATTCATATGCATGATAAAATAAATTTCCCAACAAGTTGTTGACAGGAAATAAATATCATGTTATATTTATCAAGTCGCAATTTGTTAGGTGACAATTTGCTCTTTGAAAACTGAACAAGAACAACAGTACGTTGTAAGAGACGAAAAGATGTCTATGGTAAGATATTTTTTCTCTCGTCAATAAAGTAATGAAGCTAAGTGTTATCGAAAGATAACGAAACTTATCTATAATTTTTATGGAGAGTTTGATCTTGGCTCAGGACGAACGCTGGCGGCGTGCCTAATACATGCAAGTCGAGCGCGTGAAGCAGGACAGATCCTTTCGGGGTGACGACCTGTGGAACGAGCGGCGGATGGGTGAGTAACACGTGGGTAACCTGCCTGTAAGCTCGGGATAACTAACGGAAACGTTAGCTAATACCGGATGAGACCTAACTACTCCTGTAGTTGGAATAAAAGATGGCTATTGCTATCACTTACAGATGGGCCCGCGGCGCATTAGCTAGTTGGTGGGGTAACGGCTCACCAAAGCGACGATGCGTAGCCGACCTGAGAGGGTGATCGGCCACACTGGGACTGAGACACGGCCCAGACTCCTACGGGAGGC
>DATGRY010000008.1:0-3464 GCA_035303165.1 Pseudogracilibacillus sp. | reverse complement strand
AACTTAATCATCATTTCATTCATGCTTACTAATCAGTTTTCCTTGTTATTGAAATGATATAAAACACCAGCTTTCGTTATGTTCGATTTTTCCGCCAAATAATGGATCGTTAATTGTTGAATTCCTTCTTCATAAATAATTTTCGCTGCGTTAAATAACAATTCTTCTTTTTTACTCACGTACTCACCTCTTCTGCTTTTCATAAACAAAATCCAGAAAACAACACTAAAACTATACTGAACGGTTAGTTTAGTCAGTGTAGCATATTAATATTATTTTGTCTTTTTTCTAGAGGACATATTATTCGGAATAGGTTGCAGTTTTTATAAAAAATATTGAAGCGATAAATCTTTACAACTGCTACGGAACAGTGTACGATACGATAAAGTATTTCATTTGTTTAATTTTAATTAAATGAATGAATCGTTTGAAAGGCGGAATGAAATTGACAAAAGATCTGAACAATCTTGAGGATGGAAAGTACGTCATTCCAGTTGAAGCGATCAAAAAAGATAACGATGAGCCGTCCGCGATGGCACCGTTTCTCGATAAAAATAGTCTCATCACTAAACAGAGTAATTTCTTATTTATTGCGCTCATCATTAGAGAAGAGCACGTTATAACTGGACTGCAATTGAAAAGTGAAGCCGGAACGTGGGTAGAGGCGAAAGAAAAACAGACGGATCAAGAATCTAACATACGTTATGAAGTTTTCGATATCGGTACGTTGCATGACGTTATTGAAGCTCGTGTACAATATGAAGTAAAACAAAACGGGCAAACGTTTTCCGGTGATGAGGAACTTCGCTTGAAATTAGATACAACTGAACTACGTGATGTCGATTCGATCGATTGGAATAAGTTATCATAATGGTCAATAATAATGTGACGCGTATGCTTTTCATCCATTAAATAGACATGAAGAAATTATGTTATTTCCCCTGCCTACCTTTACAGTTTTTTCATTCATTTACTACAACCATAATGATGAAATGTGAGTTGGCGTAGAAGTTTTTAAAAATGATGACACAATTGCGAGGGGAAACGATCATATTTATTGTGCAAAGAGAAATTGTCTCCTTTTGCAACTGAATAATACATTGTTTTCATATCAATTAACTTGGAGCAATTGTTAAAGGAGTTTATACACCATGAAAGAACAGCTTCGATTACGAATCGCAGAAGAAGAAGATATGCCCTTTTTATATACGTTATTTAATAATCCGGACATAACGGACTATTGGTTTATGGAACCGTATGCATCAACAAAACAAATAAAAGAAGAGTTACTCAAAGATGATGAGTCACGGGTTTTTATCGTTGTAGATGATGAGGATAGGAAGGTTGGGCTTGTTGCCTTATTCGCCATTGAACAAAGACATCGTCACGCTGAATTTGCGATCGCGTTTGCACCGGAACATCAAGGGAAAGGTTATGCGAAAAAGGTTATCAAGTTGGCATTAGATTACGCATTTTTCACATTAAATCTTTATAAGGTTTACTTAATTGTCGTGGCAATGAATGAAAAGGCATGGGGTCTTTATGAAAAGGTTGGCTTTCAAAATGAAGGGCGGCTAAAACGACATTACTATATTAACGGAACATACTACGACGGTATTGTCATGAGTATGTTTTATGATGAATATAGAAATAAGTCGTAACTTTCAAAATGTGTTCTGAAACAATAAACGAGCATCTCACGTTGTAGGTGCTCGTTTTTTTATGAAGACAATACGGATGCTCGCATCTCAATCACTGCATTTTCATCGAAATTTTTTACGTATGTACGTCATGCAGTTTTGTACTTAAAACGTAACAATAATTATTTTATGGCATTCATACAAGGAACAGAATGTTTGAAAAACATTTACCTTTCTAATAATTATACGAACGATTCGATCCGTATATGGTAAAATAATTGTAAAGGTAAAAAGGAGTGAATGTAATGACCAAACGCGTTGATTATGCAACTGTTGCGCCTGAAGCGACGAACCTTCTCGTAGAGATGGAGAAATATATTGCAAAAACAGACATTGAAGTTGAGTTACGAGAACTGATCAAAATTAGAGTATCGCAAATAAATGGCTGTGCATTTTGTTTAAAAATGCATACGAAAGAAGCACGCGAAATCGGTATGACGAACGAAAGAATCGATTGTGTTGCCGCTTATGATGACGGGGAAATGTATACGGAACGAGAGAAAGTTGCACTTGAATTTACGGAATATGTAACGCAAGTTGCCGAATTTGGAATACCCGATGATTTATACAATCGTGTACGGGAGCACTTTTCCGAAAAAGACTTTATTGATCTCGTGTTTACTATTAATCAAATAAAAAATTGGAATCGCGTTTGTATTGCATGCGGTTGTATTGCGAAAAAGGAAGAATAAGTGAAAGTGTGATGCTTTTATATGTACGGAACGATATAGTTTTACTAAATAGTGAAGCTGATGACTGGCTAGTTGTCTCACCATATTATGTTATATTCCTTAGTGATCGACACCTACCACCTCTCTGTGAACAAGCTTACAAACAGATCGTTTAAAATCCAAATCATATTAGGCCATGCAACAACACCCCTAAAGTTTTAGTTTCACTTTAGGAGTGCTTATCCATACACTCGGATTTATCGTCTGTTTTTGTTGTCGAAATCCATTACATTCAAACTGATGAACGAGCTGAAATTACAAAGTGAGTGGAAGTGACAAAACGAGTTGAAGTTTTAGACGAGACATACCTTTGCGGTAAGGAAGCTATTCTTCATGTTACCATGGCGGGTTTTAGGGGGAACAATGTTTTGGGGAAGTTTCCGTAAAATAGATTTTGCGGAAAGATCGTGATTGGCCTGCTACGATTAGGGATTCCTAGCGATTATGTCAAAACTGCAAAATAATCTATCGATAATTACAAAATTGTAGCCAGATCGCTGAACAACTCCCGCGGTAACATAACGGCCACTGCACGCCCTAGCGGTAACGATGCTTCATATGAGCTTACAAGTAGACGTTTACCCGGAAACATGCAGCCGAACAACCTTTCCGCGGGATTTTCACAGTTTTTAAAAATGGAAAGTCTTGCTGCGTTAAAGTTATGCATTAATCCTTAACGTGAAAACTTCTTGCGTTAAACTTATCCAGCAATTTTTAACGCAGTACCCACCTTACGTGAAACTTACTTCACAAACCTTAACGCAACGGCCTCATTACGTTAAACCGACACACTTATTCTTAACGCAAGAATCTCTCACGTTAAACTTACGCTCGTAACCTTAACGCAACAACCTCTTGCGTTAAACTCATCCAGCAACTTTTAACGCGGCACCCATCTCACGTTAAACTGTCTCCAGTAACCTTAACGTAGCGCCCCCGTCACGTTAAATGAAGAACCGCAATGTTAACGCAAGCCCGAAACACGACAGCAAACAAGCCAAACTTACCGAGCTGATGATCAAAAACGAACGCA
>DATGRY010000007.1:0-15032 GCA_035303165.1 Pseudogracilibacillus sp. | reverse complement strand
AAGGATTAACTTTCGGACTAGTAATCTTAATAACTAATAATGAAAGAGAAAAAGGGGCGGAATGAAAATGACAATAGATATTTATTCTAATCGAAAAAAATCAGATATCGGGCGTTTATTAGTAAAATGCCCAGACAAACCAGGGATTGTCGCAGCACTTTCGACGTTTTTATACGAAAATGGTGCAGATATTATCGAATCGAGCCAATATTCTAGTGATGATCCGAGACGAATGTTTTACATTCGGTTTGAATATTATCGAGAAAACTTACTCGACTATCGAGACGTCGTGGAGAAAAAGTTCGAAGCATTGGCGAAAGAATTTGAAATGGATTATACGTTTACGTATAACGAAACTCGAAAAAGAAGTGCTATTTATGTATCGAAAGAAGTGCACTGTTTATTAGAGCTATTATGGGAATGGCAAAGTGGTGATCTTGACACAGACATTCCACTCGTCATCAGTAACCACGAAGATGCACGCGAAATTGTCGAACCATTAGGAATCCCGTATTATTACATTCCAGCAAATAAAGATATTCGTGAAGAAGTCGAGGCAAAGCAGCTAGAACTAATGGAAGAGTACAATATCGATCTTCTTATTTTAGCTCGTTACATGCAAATTTTAACACCAAACTTCGTCGAAAAGTACCCGAACCAAATTATTAATATTCACCATTCGTTTTTACCAGCGTTTATCGGGGCAAGACCGTATGAGCGTGCATACGACCGAGGTGTAAAACTAATCGGAGCGACATCGCACTACGTTACGAATGAACTCGATGAAGGGCCGATCATTGAACAAGATATTGAACGAGTTGATCATCGTAATAACGTCGCGAGTTTGAAAAAAATTGGACAACAAGTAGAACGTCGTGTCCTAGCTCGAGCAGTAAAATGGCATTTACAAGATCGGATTATCGTAAAAGATAACAAAACGATCGTCTTTCAATAATCGTCGTAAGAACGGTACGCATCCGTTCTTACGACTTTTTTGTTTCATGTTTTCGTTCGCGACGGCGCCGGATGACGTATTCAAATGTTCCCGCACCAAAAAATACGCCGACGATAATTAACACGAGTCCAACATAATGATGTGCTAAAATTGGCTCTCCTAAAAAAAGCGCCGCCCCTAAAATTGCGAACAACGTATTTAAATTAACGAAAATTGTCGTTTCTGATGGACCGACATTTCTTATCGCCAAATTGTACGTCATATGTCCAAAGGCAGTGGCAACAATTGCGCTAAAAAGAAAAACGGAACCGAGTTTCCATTGAAATAAGTTTGCGATTTGCGAAATATCCCTTTCGACGATAAGCGCAACGACTAATATAAAAAAGGAACCGAGCACTAACATATAACCCGTTAAAAGCCGCGGATCAAACGTCGGGTTTAGTTTACTTATTAAAATAAAACTAAAGGCCTGCATAAAGATCGATAAAAAGACGAGTACATCCCCGAGCGAAACGGTTTGAAAACCACCTTCACCAGCAATCGAGGTCACAATGATCCCAAAAAATCCTAATAAAAAACCGAGCACACGAATGCGCGAAACACGATCTTTTAATAATAGAACGGATAAGACCATCGTCATTAACGGTGCTGCTCCTAAAATAACGCTCGCATTCACTCCCGATGTTTTCGTCAATCCAACCGCTAACAATGAATGATGTAAAGCGACGTTAAAGATCGTTATAATCATAATCGTTTTCCATTCACTTTTTGTCGGTAAACGAAAAATACCGATCGCTTTTGCAATAAGTAACACAGCAATTCCGGCGACAAAAATCCGAAAAGCGGTTAACGTAATCGGCTGTAAAGTGTTTACGAGTACGACTAATGCAGATAAGTTAAAGCCCCATACGAGCATGACGATGAGTAATAATATGTAAATTCGAGTCAATATATCACCTAGTTTCTTTATATTTTAAAAAATGAGCTACTTTTTTACGTCGTTTTTTGAACATTACTTTTTCAATTTAACTGTTCGCATTGTTTACCTATTTATTTACTTTAGACATGTTGCTGTAATTTACATCGATGTCATCAAATTTATCATATACGATACAAGCGGCGAGTCGTTTCATAAATCGTCTCATACACCTCCTGTTCAGGCAACCGCTTTAATGTAGCAATCATCGCAATCGTTTGATGCATCATTTTCGGTTCGGTCAACTTTCCTTGAAAAGGGCCAACAAAAGGCCAAGGTCCATCTGTTTCAACCATCATGAATTCAAGCGGATAACGTTTTACTAATTGTTGCGTTCGCTCTTTATATAATAGGTCGGGGGTAATTGAGACGTAATACTCATTTGCAATTAATCGATCGATAATAAGTTCATCCCCTTTAAACCAATGAAAATGAGCTCGCTTCACCGAATAACGTTCTAAATAATGACATACAGTCGCTGCATCTTCATAAATTGCATGTAAATTTAACGGTTTGTCATATCGTTTTGCTAACGTGATCCACTGTTTTAATAATTCGACATAACGGCCCTGATCTCGTTCATCTATGTCCCCATTTAGCCGCCCATAATACGGTAATCCTACCTCGCCAATTGCTACCATCTCGTTAGCGTGCGCTTCAATAAAAGAAAATAATTCATCTAATTCATTTTCTTGAGGAAAAGCTTGTTCCGGATGAAAACCGTACGCCGGTTCGATTACTTTATACGTAGTAGACAAATGTTGGATTTTTCTTGCACTTTCTATATTTGTTGCCACGGCAATTAACCGTTCGATCTGATCGGCTTTCATTCGCTCTAATATACGCTGAAGTTCCGTTTCACTATATTGATCGATATGAATATGAGAATCAATTACGATACACATACAAATCACCTTCTCATTATAAATTTCAATAGATCTATAACAAAACGTTAGCTCTTTTTATGTTCACATACCTCTACTTTACATACTATTCTTCCGGTCGATTTCCGCATCGTTTTATTCCGTTATCCGTGATGTAACACTTTTTTGAACAATGTAACCTCCATTTCATCTTTCAATTTACGTATCTATTTAGACGCTCATTACGCGTAAGTTTTTACATGAACGTATAATAGTGATATAATAGGCTGTGTGACCTATTATATTATTAAGCGTCAAGACGAAACAAAAATTGTTATGGAAAACTTTATATTACTACATTTTTCCCGTACCAATATCTGTTGGTACGGTTTTACATGTAAACGACTTTATACAAGTTTTTTCACAAATGATAGCAACAAGAAAACAGGAGTGTTATGTAATTGATAAAAGATGATCGCTTTAAAGGGTTATCGATGAGCGATTTGCGTAAAGATATCGTCGCTGGTATTACAGTCGGCGTCGTCGCCATCCCCCTCGGTATGGCTTTTGCTATCGCTTCAGGTGTTAGCCCGGAGTACGGCATTTATACGACGATTATTGCTGGTCTAATTGTCGCAATATTCGGAGGGTCTCATTTCCAAATCGCGGGACCGACCGGTGCTTTTATCCCAATTTTATTAGCTATCGTATTGCAATACGGGTATGAAGATTTACTCATCGCTGGGATGCTCGCTGGCGTCATGTTAGTTTTAATGAGCATTTTTAAATTCGGAAGTTTAATTACGTATATTCCGCGCCCTGTAACAATCGGTTTTACTGCCGGAATTGCGGTAATCATTTTTACAGGACAGTTAGAAAACTTCTTCGGTTTAGAAAACATTGAAAAAAAGCAATACTTTCATCAAAATATGCTTGAGCTCTTCCATAACTTTCATACTATTAACTTTTATAGCATATGTATCGCTCTTCTCGGATTAGCCATTATCGGATTCGTTCCGAGGTTTTTTCCACGAGTACCTGTATTACTCGTTGCACTCATCATTCCCGCACTTATTAGCTACTTATTTTTCCCGGATAAGTTAGCGACGATTGGGTCTTCTTTCGGTGGCATTCCACAAGCCTTACCTGGATTGCACATACCAGAAATAACGTTCGAAAAGTTACTATATTTATGGCAGCCAGCGTTTGCAATTGCGATGCTCGGCGGTATCGAGTCATTACTGTCCGCTGTCGTTGCCGATGGAATGACGGGAAAACAACATAATTCAAATCGGGAACTATTCGGACAAGGACTTGCGAATATCGTCACACCGTTTCTCGGTGGGATCCCGGCAACGGGTGCGATCGCTAGAACTGCAACAAATATTAAAAGTGGTGCCGTAAGTCCATATTCCGGAGTGTTTCAAAGTGTATTCGTTTTGCTTACGTTACTTTTATTTGCGCCGTTAGCATATTACGTACCTTTAGCAAGTATGGCGCCAATTTTAATGGTTGTGGCATACAACATGAGTGAGCATAAGTCGTTCGCATCGATTTTAAACATGCGCACCGGTGATTCACTCGTATTAATAACGACGTTTTTACTAACAGTATTCGTTAACTTAACGATCGCTGTTCCGATCGGCTTACTTCTCGCTATGGTATCCTTTGTCCGTCGAGTTAGTAGCGTACTAGATGTACAAAACATCATGCCGGTACAGTTTGCAGATGAAGCTCAACGCAATAACCGTGAAGCATCAGAGTATAGCTGTCCACTTATTGCAAGTTATACAGTTCACGGTCCACTCTTTTTCGGTGCGGCAGACCGTTTCGAGTCGACGTTAACGAGACATTTACGACAACGTCCAAAAGTGCTTATCTTAAAAATGCGCCACGTATCGATGATGGACGTAACCGGTGTGTCGAATTTATCCCGGTTCGTAAAAGACTTCATTCGCCGTAAAGGGACGGTCATCATTACAGAAATCCGTGAAGAACCGCTCCGTATGCTAAAGCGTAGCGGATTATACGATGTAATTGGTAAGAACCATTTCTTTAACGATACGACGGATGCGATCAACTACGCGTTAGAAATTACTGACGTGAGTAAGTGTCCATATTGTAATAAACGCCCAGACGGAAGTTGTCGCGTCTTTAAACAAATGGACAATGGCAATAGCTTGGAACATGAAAACAAAACGGAGTAGAAATCTATTCTACTCCGTTTTTTCTTATGCAAATGCCGCTTCTAAGTTCGGTACAATTTGTTTTTTCCTAGAAACGACGCCTTTTAATAATACCCGGTTGTTTTCTAATGTAACGTTAAATGCTTTTTCTACATTTGACGCCGCATTACCTAACGCTAACCCGTCGGAATTACTTTCAATAATGTCTGTAACGACGAGCAAAAATAGATCGAGCCCTTTTTCTTCGATAACTTTTGACATTTCCGTTTCAAATTCTGCTTGACGCTCATAAACTTCTTCGACGTCAACTGCGTTTACTTGGGCAACTTCTACTTTTGCACTTCCCATCGTAAACTCTTTTGCATCCATTGCTAATAGTTCCGCAGCTGTTTTATCACTTACGTCTGTTCCAGCTTTCAACATATCAAGACCATATGTCTCTAAATCTACCTTTGCAAGTTGTGCAAGCTCTTCTGCAGCTTTCTTATCTCTTTCTGTACAAGTCGGTGACTTGAATAATAATGTATCAGATATGATGGCGGACAATAATAGTCGTGCGTCCGTTTCTGAAACTGCTACATCGTTTTCTTTAAACATTTGTAATAATATCGTGGCTGTACAACCGACTGGTTCCGCACGGAAATATAGTGGATCATTCGTCTCAAAGTTTGCAATTCGATGGTGGTCGATCACTTCTAAAATTTGTACGTCACGAATGTTATCGACTGACTGTTGAAACTCATTATGGTCGACGAGAATGACTGTTTTTACGTCATCATCGACACGTTCAATTTTGCGCGGTGCTTCTACACCTGCTTCACGTAATACGTATTCCGTTTCTTTGTTTAGTGAACCTAAACGTACTGGTTCAACGTCCATTCCTAACTTACTTTTTAAACTTGCATATGCAAGTGCAGAACAGATCGAATCTGTGTCGGGATTTTTGTGACCAAAAATTAACGTTTTCCCCATTTTAATTCTCCTCAACTATGTATTTTTTCGCGTTATTTTCCAATTATTATTTTACATATTAACGAGACGAGTCGCAAATAATGTCCTATATGTAACGATTACAATCCGTTATGAAATAGAATGTTGACGCCGCTCCACTACTTTTCGCTCGAGATTGTTCATAAGCGTATCGCCTTTTACATAAACGTATTGGAAAATTGGACTTTGTACGAACGTAAAAATAAACGTAACGATAAAAACTGGTCCTCCGATTAATAAACCGAGCACGAGTACACTCGTCTCTGTAATAATTCGTACTTTTCCAATCGATGCGCCAGTTTTATCGGAAATTGATAACATAAACCCATCGCGTGGTCCCGCTCCTAAGCGTGCCGCATTATAAAGACCGCCACCTATTCCCATAATGACGACCCCAGTCATAATCATGATAAAGTCGAATACGATATTCGTTTTTCCTGGTAGAAAGTCGAGCCATAGAAAGAAATCGACGAATGCTCCGATAAAAATGACGTTTATAATTGTTCCCAGTTTTACGTATGATCGGTCTAGTATAAGGGCAATAGCGATTAAAATCATACCGATAATAATATTCCAACTTCCAATCGATAGCCCAAAAATATTGTATAAACCGACGTTTAATACGTCCCACGGGTGAATACCTAAATGTTGCATTTTTATTGTCACAGTAATACCGAAGCTAAAAACGAGAAGACCGAACAAAAATAATCCAAACCTTGCATAAATCAAATTGTCTCACTTCTTTCTGTAAGCGATGTCATCATTACCATATAAATTGTAACATACAATTGTGTTAAAGACTGTAGCAATGCACTTTTCTTATCTACTATAACTGGATGTAATTCCGATTTACTAGAAAAAGAAAGCATAGACCTTTAAAATATCGGTCTATGCTTTCTCTTCCAAATGGGCTTATTATTTTGACGACACCGATTACATACTAGGATAAATATTTATTACTTATATTTTTCTTTTTTTATCGCTTTATACTTTAAACTTCCGAATTGCTTCCCGCAATTGCTCTGCAGTCTTTCCTAATAATTCCGTCGCTTGCTGGATTTCTTCAACTGTCATAAGTTGTTCATCCATTTTCTCTGTCGCTGTACGTATATGCTCAGTCGAAGCTTCCGTCGTTTCACTCGTCTCAGCTACTGCAGCAGTCACTTCCTCCGTACCTGCTGACATTTGTTCTGCCAATGCTGAGAGCTCCGTCATTTGCTCATGAATATCACTTACATAAGCAAACATATTTTGAAAGTCTGTTTGTAAACGCGTCATAAACTGCAAACCTTCATCGACATCTTTTTGACTACTTTCCATCGCTTGTACTGCCGTTTTCGTATCTGTTTGCATGCCACCAATTAGATGATCGATATTTAACGCGGAATTTGCCGTTTGTTCGGATAATTTTCGAATCTCCTCAGCGACTACCGCAAACCCTTGTCCCGCTTCACCAGCACGTGCCGCTTCAATCGAAGCATTTAACGCTAATAAGTTCGTTTGATCTGCAATATCTGTAATCATATGAGTGATCGTGCTAACTTCTTCCGATGTTTCTTGTAACTCTTCGATCATTGCAGATGTTTCTAACGTACCTTTTTGAATGTTCTCCATTTGTCTAACCGAGTGAACGAGTAGCTCCTCCCCAGTGTTCGTCTGTTGATGGATCTCATTCGATAGCTCAGATACTTCTGTTGCAATGTGAGCAACCCTTTCCGTTCCAGCAGCCATTTCCTCCATGGCGGATGCACTTTCCCGTGCTGATACGTGTTGTGTCTCAGCAACGTCGGATACTTGATTAATTAATCGATTCGTATCACGTGTTACAGCTATCGTTTCACTTGTTTTCGTCGACACTTCCTTAACAGCACGATCAACTTGTAATGCACTGTCGTTTACCTGTCGTAACATATTGCGCATATTATCGTTAATTGTTTTGAACGTTTGTGCCAATTCCCCGACTTCATCTTTATAAGCTAAATACTTTTCAGGCATCTCCGTCGTAA
Organism: Pseudogracilibacillus sp.; assembly: GCA_035303165.1. Lineage (GTDB taxonomy): Bacteria > Bacillota > Bacilli > Bacillales > Amphibacillaceae > Pseudogracilibacillus. The sequence continues at coordinate 7,056 of DATGRY010000007.1, read as the reverse complement.
AATCGCCATCTGCTAGTTTTTGGCCACTTTCAGTAACGAACTGTATCGGACGACTAATGGAATTAGAGAAAAAATAAGCGATGATCATTCCAATTATTAAAGCTCCAACAATAAAAAACGCAAGCATCGCTTGTAAGGAGCGAATATCTTTCATAAACTCCGAACCATGCGCACCGATAACTAATTTCCATCCATTATCTAACGTATCAAAAGCAACGTATCGTTTAATCCCTTCATACATATAATTAAATGCGCCACGTTCATCACTGACGAAACGTTTGACTGTTTCCGCATTATCACCACCTTCTTCAATATAATTCACTTGCTGTTCGACAAGATCACGATTCGCATGTGCCAAAAACGTTCCTTCACTGTTTAATATAAATGCATAACCAGTTTCACCAAAATGCATTTCATCAATAATATCACTTAAATAAAACCCATCTATACGAGCGATTAAAACTCCAACAATCTTCTCCCCTTGTTTAATAGGTGTCGATAACATCATGACGAGCTCATTTGTCGCTCTACTCAATATAATCTCGGACATCGAAGATTTGCCTTCAAAGGCCTCAATAATATAATCGCGATCAGCTAAGTCTGCTGTCGTATCATCTATGTAATGTGCGATCCCATCAGGAGTTACAATTGCTAACGTTAAGTAATCTAAATTCTCCAATTCATTTTCCAAATATTCTTTTTGTAATTCCCAATCCATACTACGGATGACATCGTGTGCAGCTATTCCTTCTATTTCCGCAAAACTTCTATTGAATCGCTCCTCAATAAACTTCGAATTATCATTTACTTTACTAACTAATTCGTTCTCTAGTTGCGACGTTATAGCATTTGAGCTAAATAACACCGCAAACAAACCTAAACCTCCCCCGATCACAACGATTAAAATCATTTGGATCAATAATAGCTTTCCACGTATTTTCATTCGTATGTCCCCCTTTAACTGTTGAACTAACTAGTCATTTTTCCCTTTTACATATAATTCAGAAAATAATATCTACTATATCTATTTAAGCAAAAACAGTTGTGAAATACTACACATAAGGCTATGAAACCGTTATAAAAACAACGTTTATTACAAATTTAGTAAACTTCTATCTAAAATGAATAAATAGCTTAAACTTAGCTTTTTATTGCCGATAATACATTGAAATCGTAAAACGAATAATCCATTTACCGAACATATATAATTATAAATTTATAAGCGAACATAGAAACAATTTATCAACAGCTCATCATTTCAAAGAAAATAAAAAAACACCTGAAACGCTGTTAAATCAGTGTTTTCAAGTGTTTACTTAGCAGTTTTAATAACGAAGTCGATACCAGTAGCCGGGATCGAACCGGCACTCCGTAAGGAACGTGAGTTTGAGTCGCACGCGTCTGCCTATTCCGCTACACTGGCATACGAGACGAAAAAGTGATTTGGAGGCGGCAATCGGATTTGAACCGATGATAAAGGTTTTGCAGACCTCTGCCTTACCACTTGGCTATGCCGCCATAAACTTATAAGCGGAAGACGGGATTCGAACCCGCGACCCTCACCTTGGCAAGGTGATATTCTACCACTGAACTACTTCCGCAAGCTGGGCTACTAGGACTCGAACCTAGGAATGACGGAACCAAAATCCGTTGCCTTACCAACTTGGCGATAGCCCAATGATGAAAAGGGGCGACCGGTGGGATTTGAACCCACGCGTGCCGGAGCCACAATCCGGTGCGTTAACCACTTCGCCACGATCGCCGTGTTTTAAATGGCAGGGGTAGTAGGAATCGAACCCACATCAAAGGTTTTGGAGACCTTCGTTTTACCATTAAACTATACCCCTATTATAGTAGATGGTGGAGGGGGGCAGATTCGAACTGCCGAACCCGATGGGAGCGGATTTACAGTCCGCCGCGTTTAGCCACTTCGCTACCCCTCCATAAAACTATTCAAGTAAATAAATGTGGCTCGAGACGGAATCGAACCGCCGACACAAGGATTTTCAGTCCTTTGCTCTACCGACTGAGCTATCGAGCCGAATATGTATGGAGGAGGAAGAGGGATTCGAACCCCCGCAGGCTTTGACACCCCTTTCGGTTTTCAAGACCGACCCCTTCAACCAGACTTGGGTATTCCTCCATGTCCAACATTTAATAATATACAATAATCTTCCTAGAAAGTCAATGAAATATGTTATGAATGAGATCAAATATTTTCAGGCAATCACAAAAAGAGGAGAGAAGCACCTTGTTTTATCATGCTTCTCTCTTTACGATTAGACCGTTTCCGATCTTCCATCAAACTCTTGCTGTATTTTTGAAAAAGTTGATTTATTTAATAACAGTTCTAACATCGTTAAAGCATTTGCTTTGGCTCCAATAATTAATGCCTCGTCGCCTTTTTCCGATTTGGCCGCTTCTCTGAACTCAACAGTGTGTCCTACTAGCTCATTTGGACCTATTTTAATTGTCGGATGAATGGTCGGTACTACTTGACTGATATTGCCCGCATCCGTTGATCCAAAGGCTTTTTTATCCTCCGAATATATTGTTTCACCTAACTCTTCAATGATATCCTTAAACACATGATCAAAGCCTTGATTCCTAATGAAATTATCGACCTCATTTTGGAATCTACTAATCTCCACCGTTGCGCCCGTAATTAATGCCGCACCTTCAGCAATTGCTCTCAGCTTTTTCGAAACTTCTTTTAAAACAGGTTTGGTTTCTGCTCGGATAAAAAACCTTGCTTTTGCATATTCGGGAACAATATTAGGTGCATCCCCACCATCCGTAATGATGCCATGTATGGTTACATCTTGCGGTAGATGTTCTCGCAATGCATTAATCCCATTAAATAATTGAATGACACCATCTAATGCATTTACCCCTTGGTCTGGGTTGGCCGAAGCATGTGCTGGCTTACCGAAGAATTCAAAATCCAATGGGTCCACCCCTAAACTCGGTCCCGTTAATCTTGTTTCATTACCCGGATGAAGCATAATCGCTGCATCAATACCTACGAGTAATCCTTCCCTAACAAAACTACCTTTTGCACTCCCGTTTGGTCCCCCTTCTTCCGCTGGTGTTCCAAAGACAACGACCTCTCCGCCTACTTCATCAATCACCTTGCTAAGCGCTATCGCAGCCGCTACACTTGTTGTTCCAATAATGTTATGTCCACAAGCATGACCAATTCCCGGTAAAGCATCATACTCAGCTAAGAATGCAACAGCCAATCCCTCTTTAGTTGATTTCCGTCTCGCAACAAATGCTGTTTCATGTGTTCCAACACCTTTTTCAATTTCGAATCCCTCTTCACGGAGCAGCTCTATTAATAAACTAGAAGCAAAATACTCCTCATTTCCAATTTCAGGTTTGGCATGAATTTGATGACTCGTTTTAAGATAGCGTTCCTTATTCTGATCCACATGTTCAATAATCGTTTGCTTAATAGCTTCGATTCCTTTTGTCGTTACACTCATTTAAAGCACCCCTTTATTATATTAATAGCCGATATCCTTTAATGGTAAAAATGTTGGAATACTATTCCCATGACTATCCTCAATAATTAACTCCTTTACATCATCACTTTGATAAATGTCTGCTAATTTCCTAAATACTTCTTTATCCTTATCTTCCGCCTGTACGGCTATGATGTTAATATAAGGTGTTGCTGTTTCATCTTCATGGAAAATAGCGTCATCTAACGGATATAGTCCTGCATCAACTGCAATCCCATTATTTATGACCGATGCATCTACGTCTGGTAAAACACGTGGTGTTTGTCCCGCTTCTAATAGTTCAAATTGGAGATCTTTTGGGTTATCCTTAATCTTATCGATCGAACCGTTTCCATCAAAGTCATCCTCAAGTGTAATCATTCCTGCTTCTTCAAGTAGCAATAATCCACGCCCCATATTTGTTGCTTCATTCCCAATTGCGATACTCGCCCCAGCTGGAAGATCCTCAACGGAATCGTACTTTTCGGAATATAGCCCCATTGGTGCAATCACAGTCGTTGCAATTGGTACGAGATCCAAATCATGCTCCTCAATAAAAGAGTCAAAATAAGATATGGTTTGAAATGCATTTGCATCAATTTCTCCCTCACCTAATGCTATGTTTGGTTGAACATAATCTGAAAACCGAACAATTTCAATCTCAATCCCTTCCTCTTTTGCCTTTTCTGCAACAAAGTCCCAAATCGTTGTATCGGATCCACTAATGCCTATTTTAATTTTATCATCACTTGAACATCCAGCAATGACCGTTATAAATAGTATCAGTAAAGTAAATAGTCTCATTTTTTTAAACATGTCCCTACCTCCTTGTGATTATCTTCTTCTAATTCGATTTGATAAATAGTTTCCAGTACTTTGGACTCCCTGAACCATAACAATCAGAATACCTACGGTTATATACATGACGGTGGTGTCGAAGCGTTGATAACCAAAAGTTATTGCGACATCACCTAGTCCGCCTCCTCCAACCGCCCCAGCCATTGCCGATGCACCTACCAAACCAATTGTTGCAATTGTGAACCCCAATATGAGCGAGCTTAATGCTTCCGGTATGAGGAAACGGAGTACAATTTGCCACGGTGTTGCACCCATTGACTGAGCAGCTTCCATAACACCCGGATCAACCTCTAGTAAGGAGTTTTCTATTAAGCGGGCAATATAAGGACCAGCATATATAACCATTGGTACAGTTGCCGCAGCGGTACCAATGGATGTACCAACGATAAGTCTCGTAAACGGAATAACGGCAACTAATAAAATAATAAATGGTATAGAGCGCAACACATTAACGACACCACTCATAACTCTAAATAGTGCTGGGTTTTCCCATAAATGCCCTTTACGCGTTATGACGAGTAAAATGCCTAAGACGACACCAATTACGGCGGAAAATAATAATGAAAATGAAACCATGATAATTGTTTGCCACAACGCTTCGATGATTTGATTCCAATCAACTAGCATCTTCAATCACTTCCTTTATCGTTACATTTTGTTCGTTCACATAATCTATTACGCGACTGATTTCTCGTTCTTCTCCGTTTAAACTAATAATTAAGTTACCAAATGGCTTGGCCTGCAACTCTGTAATACCACCAAAAAGAACATTCACATCTACATCGAATTGTTTAGCAATAAGCGATAATAACGGCTTACTAGTTGATTCTCCTAGGAAAACAATCCTGAATATACGATTGTTACCTGTTTGTGTATGAATCAGTTGATAAACAGAATCTGGAATATCATCTTGCATGACTGAACGAACAAAGTTATGCGCGATTTCTGTTTTCGGTTGTGCAAACACATCGAAGACAAAACCATACTCTACAATTTCACCCTTATCGATGACAGCTACTTTATCGCAAATATCCCGGATAACACCCATTTCATGTGTAATGATTAAAATTGTAATATTATAATCCGCGTTGATTTTTTTTAAGAGCTTTAAAATAGATTCCGTCGTTTGCGGATCGAGTGCCGATGTAGCTTCATCACAAAGTAAAATCGAAGGATTTGTTGCCAATGCCCTCGCGATGCCTACTCGTTGCTTTTGCCCGCCAGATAACTGATCCGGGTAATTATCAGCCTTATCTGCTAATCCAACAAAGTCCAATAGCTCGCGAACTCTTTCTTCAACTTCTGCTTTTGGCCTCTTCATGAGCAGTAAGGGCATGGCCACATTCGTAAAGATTGTTTTTGAATCTAACAAGTTAAAGTGTTGAAACACCATGCCAATATTTTGTTTTTCTGCTCGTAACGCTTTAGCCGAAAGACTGACGATGTTCCGGTTATTGACAATTACCTTTCCAGATGTTGGACGTTCCAGTAAGTTTACACAGCGGATGAGGGAGCTCTTACCAGCACCACTCGAACCAATTACACCGTATATCTCACCTTTATTTACATGTAAGTTAACCCCGTCTAGTGCACGGACTTCCTGTGACCCACTTTTATATACTTTCGTAATGTTCTCAAAGGTTATCACATCATCACTCCTCCATTTATATAGAAAAAGCCTCTCCTTATTTTATAAGAAGAGGCTTTTTCCCTCTTCTCATCTTCCAAGCACATTGTACTGTTGTACATCGCTTGCTGGATTTAGCACGTTTCTTTTTTAAAAGATCGTTGCTGAGATATCATAGGGCCAGTCCCTCCATCTCTCTTGATAAGAAGTTTATTATTTAGTTTTCGTTCGTAAAGTTAAAAAAACCCTTCTAGTTGAATAATAAGAAGAGTTTGAGTATTTGTTTACTCATCTTATTGTTCAAGCATCGATGCTTGTTGGATGTAGCACAGTACTTTATATAAAAAGTCTGTTGCCGTAGTTTCACCGGGCCAATTCCCTCTACTACTCTGAATAAGAATATTTCAATTATTTAATTAACCTTTACAATACTAGCCTTCTTGAAATTTGTCAACTGAATAAATTTCATAATTACCAAATTCAGCATCATCGATACATTATGTAGTTAAGGACGATTCAACGAAACTATATGTTGTATCGGTGTTGCACTAAACCCGTATTATGAAATTCATTAAATTATATGACGTCATCCATTCCTTTTATTAATTCAGGGGAGGTCCCTTTCTTAAAAAACCTTGGCGCTATAACGCAGATTTACGATCGAAGACCCCCGCTTTAAAATAAAACATAGAGATAGATACAAATGGGAACTGTGGAAATTACTTAATTAATTCCTTCCCACCCATATATGGTCGTAAGACGTTCGGGATAACGATTGATCCATCCTCTTGTTGATTGTTTTCTAATAGTGCTGCAACTGTTCGACCAATAGCTAACCCAGACCCATTTAACGTATGGACAAATTCTGGTTTACCTTTTTCTTCTCTTCTGAAACGGATACCTGTTCGTCTTGCCTGAAAGTCTTCAAAATTAGAGCAAGATGAAATTTCACGATATGTTTCTTGCGTAGGCATCCAAACTTCAATATCGTACTTTTTAGCAGCTGTAAACCCTAAATCACCTGTACACATACTCATGACCCGATAAGGTAATTCAAGTAGCTGT
>DATGRY010000006.1:0-10245 GCA_035303165.1 Pseudogracilibacillus sp. | reverse complement strand
GGGACCAATGGCATTACCTAAAATTACTTCATCTCTATCATGAGCTCGTACACCTGTTTCGGCTAATAGATTCTCGATTACAAATGCCGCTAACTGTTCAGGCGGTACATTTTTTAAGATACCGCCAATTTTTCCAATTACTGTCCGCTTCGCTTTAACGATTACTGGTACATTCATTGTGTTCACTTCCAATTAATTTACGAACTTTTTTACGATCAATTTTTCCCGTCGCTGTATACGGAAACTGTGTAACAGTCATATACGTATGTGGACGTTTATACGATGCTAAATATTTGCGACAATGTCGGCGTAGCCGCGATAAATAACGACGCTCATCTGATACACCTGCGCTCCATTGAATGAGAGCAATTATTTGCTCGCCCCAATACACATCATCTACACCAACGATGACCGCTTCCTCGACAAATGGAAGCTCTTTTAACAACGTCTCAATTTCTTCGGGATAAACATTTTGCCCACCGCGAATAATCATATTGTTTTTCCTCCCGACGATGCATAAAAGACCTGCCTCATTTATGTAACCTATATCCCCTGCCGTCGCACCATTCGACGTTAACACATCATCCGTCGCCTTCTGATCGGCAATATAGCTGTCGAAAATGTACGGACTTTCCATAAAAATTTGCCCAATTTCTCCACGTTTAAGCACCTGCCCCGCTTCGTTTCGAATAGAAATGTGTACATCAGGAAACGGTTTTCCGACACTTTCCGGGTACATAGTGAGCATATCTTCTGTCGCGTATGTAACGATACTTAATTCCGATGCTCCGTAAAACTCATATATGTTACTGTTCGGAAAAGACTTTTTCAACTTACGGTAAACGGACGGTTCTAATGTTGCACCGGCAGAAATGAACGTACTTTTTAATTCAGTTGCACTATTTTTCTCAGCGAGTGCAAGTAACATCGTCGGAACAGCGTACATGGCCGATACATTTGACGCACGCATCATTTCTATCACAGTACGATGGTTGAATGAAGCTTGAAAAGCAAACGAAGCACCGATATGTAATGCGTGAATTGCCGCAAATAATGACAATGAATGACATAAAGGCCCTGGTGCCATAAGTACATCATCGCTATGATAGTGAAATGCTTCTTCACACGCTTGAAAACTTTTCAGCCACGATCCGTGTGAACGGATATACCCTTTCGGAACACCAGTTGATCCCGACGTAAACCCGAGATAGAAAGGGGTGTTACTCGAAATATCAGTCACGTTGCATTCCACCTGCTTGATTGTGCTTTCTCTAAGTTCACCACATCTCTCGTGGCTACCGTTTTTCACCTCTTCGAGTGCGCCATCTTCTACATAAAAAGAAATCGGAAAACGACGACGAATCCGGCTTGTAAATTTTTTGCTCGCAACGATCAAATCTGGGTTTGCTAACGCGATTGCTTGTTCTGCTTCACGCACGGTCCACTTCGGATCGATCGGAATTGCCACCCAACCTAACGTCACAATCGCAAAAAACATTTCTAACAAAGCCGGTTCATTCGTAATAAGAAGAGCAACTCGCGGTTGTTTCTCTTTTTGGACGGAAGAACGTAACGTTTGGCGAAACCGCATAACTTGTGTAACAAAAGTAGCATACGTCATTTTCGTATCATCATAATATAGCGCAACCTTGTCCGGTTGAGTGCGTCGAAACGTTTCTAAACTTTTACCGATATACATGTTTCACCCTACTTTCTATGTATTTCGTACATTTATATATTCATTTCGCTAGAGCTGGATAGGCACGTCGAATTCTGACTGCCAGCAAACTTGCAATGATTGCCTTTGTCATATCACCAGGTAAAAAAATAAACGAAGAAAAAAAAGCAGTAAGCCACGGTGTTTCAGATAGTAACGATAAATATGTCACACCGATAAGATAAATAACAATAATTCCACCAAATAAATTTGCAAATAATGCCTTAGGAAATGTTATATGTTCGCCACACTTTTCCGTAACATAACCAATTAGTAACGCCGCAAGTGGCCAAGAAAAGATGTAGCCACCACCGGGACCGATGAGAACGCCTAATCCACCTCGGCCACCCGCGATTAATGGTGCACCTGCCGCAACGAGAATAATAAAAACTGTTAAACTTAGAAATCCTTTACGCGCACCGAGTAAACTTCCAGCTAACATGACGCCAAACGTTTGCGCTGTAATCGGCACCGGTATAATTGGAAGCAAAATTGGTGGGAAGAATGCCAAGATTCCTACGACAGCTGCAAATAGAGCTACGTGCATTAAATCTTTTAATTGCAAAATGATTCCCTCTTTTCTCATAAACAAATTAGATAGTAATAGAATAAACAAGAAGTAACATTATTGTCAACTATGATTTTTTTATGTTAACATTAACTCCATAAGAATACAATGTGTACTTTAAAATGCACGGTGAAACATATAGGTGAGGTGTAAAGTTATTGAAACTATCAGAATATGCTACTTTTGATGCCATTGGATTAGCAAAGCTCGTAGAACGTAGAGAAGTAAGTCCTAAAGAGCTCGTGCAACATACGTTTCAATTAATTGAACGACTCAATCCACATTTAAATGCTGTCGCCGCTACGTTTTTTGAAAAAGCAAAAGAAGTAGTAGAACGAAGCTTGCCAAATGGCCGATTTCGAGGAGTTCCTTTTTTACTGAAAGATAACTTTTCATCCGTAAAAAATATTCCGATCAATATGGGGAGTCGTTTTGCCCAAGAGACGACCGCTTCAGCTAATAGTGAATTAATGAATAGGTTTAATCGAGCCGGTTTTATAACAGTAGGAACGACGACGACACCTGAGTTTGCCTATAGCGCTACGACAGAATCTATCTTATACGGACCGACGCACAACCCGTGGGATATACAACTTAGTCCCGGTGGCTCTAGTGGTGGCGCCGCAGCTTCCGTTGCTTCCGGTATTGTTCCGCTTGCTCACGGTAACGACGGTGCCGGTTCCATTCGAATTCCTGCGGCGTGTACAGGACTTATCGGGTTAAAACCGACACGAGGTCGGATTCCTACAGGACCATTTCGAGCAGAACCACTAAATGGGTTAGCTGTCGACTTTGCACTGACAAAAACGGTGCGGGATACCGCAGCGTTATTAGATTGTTTATGTAGCCCTCTTCCAGGTAGCTACTCATATGTAAAACCACCTTCTAAACTTTATGAACATATAATTAAAGAACGAGTCGAACCGCTAAAAATAGCATGGACGGAGCGGCTTTACAATGAATTCGCTGTAGATGAAGCCTGTATTACTACACTACATGAAGTCGTTCATTTACTCGAAAATCTCGGTCATGTTGTCGTAGAGGATAAGCCGAAAGTTGATGTCGACTTATTGCAAAAAGCAATGTTAACGATATGGACAGCAAACATTGCTCATTCCATTGATCAACTCGCCAAAAAGAACAAACGGAAACCGAATGAACATAATTTAGAGCCGGTTATTTGGCGTAGTTACAATTATGGTAAGCGAGTAACTGCGTCACAATTACTTGAAGCATTACAAATGAATAGTGATATTTCATATCTTGTTAGTAAGTTTTTTATGGACTACGATCTGTTTTTAACACCGACGATTGCGAAAGAGTTTATTAGGATTGGTGAGTTAAACGCAAACGATTGCGACATAAGTGCCGAAGAATGGGCTAACATGTCTTTTCGCTACGTTCCATTTACGAATTTATTTAATATTACGGGACAACCAGCTATATCGCTTCCGCTCGGTTGGACGAAAAATAACAAACCAATCGGTATGCAGTTTGTAGCGAAGTTTTCCGATGAAAAAACACTTTTACAACTTGCCGCCCAATTAGAGCGAGCGAAACCTTGGAAAAACTTTGTCCCGAACGTTCATGCAACAAATATATAAATGAACAGATGAAAGTATCATGATGAAAAGGTGTATTTCTTTTTCTTTCATATCCACTTCCATACCCCTCCGTTATTTATTTTGTATGTAATAAACTTTAAGCTTCGGTGGTGATGATCATATTCACTGTTTTCACATATATACATGAAGTTTAAACTTCATGTACTCCTTTTATTTTGGAATAATAAGTGCCATTCTGCTAAAAATAAAACTATGCATACAGGATGGAGGTTAGTTTTATGACGAAAAAAAACAACATGCCACGAGAAGACGGAATGGACAATACGTTGAGCTTAATTCGGGAAGGGTATTTGTTCATTTCCAATAGATGCCACAGTTTTCAATCGAATATTTTTGAAACTCGTCTACTTGGAAAAAAAGCTATCTGTATGAGAGGGAAAGAAGCAGCAAAGCTTTTTTATAACGAGGATACATTCAAAAGAAAAGGAGCAATCCCTAAACGGGTAGTACAGTCATTTTTTGGCGAAGATAGTGTGCAAACGTTAGATGAAAAGGTCCATCGACATCGTAAGGAGATGTTAATGTCAGTCATGACTTCTGACAGACTTAAACAGTTAATAAATATTTTGAAGCAACAATGGGATAAGTGTGTAGACCAATGGGAGCAAATGGATCAAGTCATTCTGTACGAAGAAGTACAAAAGTTGTTATGCAGAACTGCTTGCAAGTGGGTAGGTGTACCGCTCGAAGAAGAGGATGTGAACAAACGAACGAAAGAGTTAGCTTCGTTGTTTGAATCGGCTGCATCTATCGGTCCAGCTTATTGGGCTGGAAGAAGTTCACGTAACAGTTTAAATGAATGGATAAGTGAATTAGTTGATGGTATTAGAAGTGGCAAAGTAAATGTGCAAGATGACACGATTTTATTCGAATTTGCCACGTATAATAATTTAGATGGAGAGCCTTTTCATGTAAAGGAAGCTTCTGTTGAAGTAATTAATCTGTTAAGACCGATCGTTGCGATTTCGATATTTATCAATTTCCTAGTGCTAGCTGTATATCACTATCCAAAAGAAAAGGAGAAGCTCATATCTAGAGACGTGCACTATACGGAGATGTTTGTACAGGAAGTTCGTCGCTTCTATCCATTTTTCCCGTTTATCGCAGCACTCGCAAAGAAAGATTTTACTTGGAATGATTATCAGTTTAAAGAAGGAACTTTGACGATATTAGATATTTACGGAACGAACCATGACCCAAATATATGGGAGGATCCCGAACTATTTAAACCAGAAAGGTTTACAAACGGGGGGAACGATCACTTTGGATTTATTCCTCAAGGTGGTGGTGATTACTGGTTAGGACATCGCTGTGCAGGCGAATGGGTTACCATTGAAGTGATGAAAGCGAGCGTTGATTATCTTGTCAATCGAATGGACTATGACGTTCCCGAGCAAGATTTAAGTTTTAGCATGGTTAAGATACCGAGCATTCCTCATAGTAAAATATTATTCAAAAACGTAAGGCAGAAGGAGTAATTTCATTTCTGGAACATTCTATTATTAAAGCTTTTTAAGAAAAAGAAACTTTGTTGCATGCCGCAAGTATATGCGATTGACCTAAAGCAATTAAGTTTCAACATACTGTTTTTGCAAAAAAACTTGAACTCCCCCCATCGCTAGCTAGTATTCGGGATTTTCACTTATTATATAGTTGTCCTATTTTCGATACGTGAGCTAATTTTTTAAAGTCGTCCTTTCACTTTCGTCCAAGTAGTTTCATCATTATCCTCTATAATTCCAAGTACAACATCCGTTATATCTGGGTCGAGTAGCAGTTGATCGGTAAGCCTAAACTTTAAATCATCCGCTTCATTCAAAGTAAGCCCTTTTTTCAATTCAACGGTTACATCTATATGGTAAGCTCTCCCTTCTTGAACAATTCGCATTTCATATATGTCGACAACACACGAATCTGCCAAAATTTTATCTGCTACTTTTTGTTCGACTTCCGAAGGAGCAGCAACTCCAATTAAACCGAGCATATTATCATACCCTACTCGAAAGGCAACGATAAACATGAGTACCCCAATTAACATGGCAACTATTCCATCTGCCCGTAAAACTTCAAAAAATTGAGCGAGAATAATCCCAGTCATAGCTAACACTGCTCCTAATACCGCGACGATATCTTCATAAAAAACGAGTTTCGTTGCCGGTGCGGCTTTCCGCGCATTTTTAAACGCACTAACCATTAAATTTCCTCTGCTCTCTTTTTTTGTTTCATGCACAATTTCATGCATTGTTTTGAACAAAATGTAGCCATCAACAGTAAAAGAAAATAACAAAACGGCGATGTTTAAAATAAAATCGCTTGATGCTTGCGGTGTGATAAATAAATTCCAACCACTTTTTATCGTTTCATAGGCCATTACTGTTACGACGACTACTGCAACCATACATACAATATTTATAATCCGACCGAATCCTGTTGGAAATCGTTTAGTTGGTTTCATCTCAGAAAGAATACTTCCAATATAAACAAACGTTTGATTTACTGTATCGGCCATCGAATGCATCGCCGTCGCAAACATCGTACCATTTCCACTAATAAATGCGACGATAAATTTTACAATTGAAATGGCTAAATTTCCAAGAGCCGCCAATAATGATGCAACATTTCCTTTTTTCGCTAAGGTTAGCAGACGCATATAATTCACTCACTTTTTCTTCATGTGATGAGGCTGAACGACTAACACAACATACTAAAGTAACGAAAATGAATGTCATATTCCGGTTAAAGCAGTAAGTTTAAAATATTTCCATATTGTCCGAAGTAATGTCATAAAATTACAGTTTTTTATAAAAATTACAAAATGATGTGAACTATTTGCCACGTCATATTCGTTTTATATATTCTACCTAATCACATATTAAGAAAACGTCAATCTATGGGCTGACAAGCTGTCAACGGCACACGTAGGATCTGTCATCCAAAAAATTTTGTACACACCTCGAAAGCGGGTAATTTCAATGCTCGATTTCCAATATGTCATATAGCGACGAACAATCTTCTTTCTCGCGTAATCAATCATGTACAATTTAGCCTCTTCACTATTAATTTTTACAGATACGTATTCGTAGACAGAGTCGGCACGTTGTAAACGTGGCCAGCTGTCGCATCTCAATACTTTACCCGTACAACCATCTACAAGCAAGAATAGCTTGAACATTCTTGGACGACCAATTGCCCTTGGAATTCGAATGACGACCTCTGACAAATAATATGGATATAGAATTAACTTCTCTATAACAGAAGGTTCGTTTACCGATGGCTTAATGATGGCATTGTTATTCTTGTCCATTTAGGTGGGCCTCCAACGCTTCATACTCAGACTGCAATGGGCGTTTTGACTGTTCAAGTGCGGACATCATCTCTTTAGACGGAGGATCCGTCATTAAACTAACAATTATAATAGAAAGCATACTCAGTAGAAATCCAGGGAAAATTTCATGAATATAAACGGACAAACCTAAGCTGTACCAAAGAATTGTCGTTAACATCCCAACGATCAACCCTGTAATCGCCCCCCATTTCGTCGTTCTTTTCCAATATAAAGATAATAAAATTACTGTCCCGATACTAGACCCTAACCCTGCCCAGGCAAATAGAGCTAACACAAAAACAAATCCCCCAGGGCGTGCCAATAAAAACGCAATGATCGATACTAAGACGATTGAAATTTGTCCAATAATCTTTAATGTACGTTCGTCGAGTTGTTTATTAAATATTTGTGCGAAGAAGTCCTCGGCAACCGCTGTTGCTGCAACGAGTAAATAAGAGGAGACGGATGACATAATCGCTGACATAACTATCGCAACGATTACCCCTACCATCCATGGCGATAAAAATGTCTGTGCAAGATAAACAATTACATTTTCCGGATCGTCAACGTTCATATTTGCGCCATGTCCGATAAGACCAATTAAGATGGCGCCGTATAAAGATGCAATGACCCAAACCATTGCAATTAACATACCTTTTCTCATTTCACTAGGTCTTTTAATAGCCATAAATCTTACAAGAATATGTGGTTGCCCCGGATAACCGATTGACAATGCTAGCGCTCCGATAACAATTCCGCTAAACGCCAACCAACCACTTTCATTATTCATAACAGCTAATAAATCTGGACTTGCTTTCCCCATTTCATTTATGATATGACCGAACCCACCAACATCTGGTATAAGGATTAATGGAATCATAATTACTCCTAAAAAAATAAGCATCCCTTGGAAAAAATCCGTCCATGCTACCGCGAAAAACCCGCCAATAACGGTATATAACACGACAATTCCTAGACCTATCATTAAGGAAAAGTTGTAATTATAACCAAATGTCGCGCTTAACAATTTGCCAGAACCTACAAGTTCAGCAGATATGTTTACAATAAAAAAAACGACAATGATGATAGAAGTGACGATTCGTAATAACTTAGATTCGTCTTCAAATCTTGCCTCCAAGAAGTTAGATATCGTCATGGAATTAGTAATCTCCGTAAATCGTCTCAGTCGTTTAGCAACGTAACGCCAATTAAATAACGTTCCAGCAGTTAGTCCTATAGCCGTCCATATTGAACTCATTCCCGACACGTAAGCGGCACCTGGTAGTCCCATTAACAAAAAAGAACTCATATCACTAGCTTGTGCACTTAAAGAAGTTACCCACGGATTCAATCCTCTACCTGCAAGGACATAGTCATCATATGACTTCGTCGCTTTAAATGCGATCCATCCAATAATTAACAATATGACAAGATAGATGATAAAGGTTACTAAAGCACTATTCACTTAAACACTTCCTTATCTTTTATAAAGAAATATAAAGTTAGCAACAATAATAAAACAGGTGGTCCGACAAACCACATCCATGTTCCTACACTTAAAGTATATTCCATCATGTATGTTCTCCTTTAGAAAGTTGTAGAATGCAAATCTTTACATTGGACGGTTAGAGAAAGGCGATTCTCCGGTTTCAATTTTATTCAAATTCGCCTGCTTCTACATCATGTATAAATGTTTTCAAGTATGAAAAATAATGATCCGGATCATCCCACATCGATAAATGACTACCGTTCTTACATATATTCACTCTTGAACTCGGGATTCTCTTACCCATTTCTTCTTGGTCAGCTACGGACATGGAATCGTGTCGCGCACCTAAAATTAATGTAGGGACATGAATATTGCTTAAATCGTCCCAACGATTCCAATCTTTATAACTCCCAGTTACTAAAAATTCATTCGGTCCGTGTAATGTTTCATAAACTTGTTGATTCAAATTGCTAAATCCTCTTATCGCAGCATCGGGCCAAGGGTCCAACCGGCAAATATACTTGTTATTCAAATGCTCGTCCAATAACCTTTCATATTCTGGATGATTGTACTCACCTTCAGTTTCAAACTCCTCTAATTTTTTAATCACCTCTTGAGGAAGTCGTGATCTTAATTCGTTAATATATGCACTATAGGAGGCAATACTTGCGGTAGTATTTGACAATATAAGCCCTTTTAAGTTTTCTCCATATTTTATTGCATATTCTATCGCTAAAAAGCCGCCCCAAGATGATCCAAGTAAATAAAAATGATCCAAACTAAGGTTTTGGCGAACTTCCTCAACCTCTTCTCTAAAACGATCGACTCGCCATAAGGAAGGATCATCCGGTTGATCAGAATAATATGAACCGAGTTGGTCATAAAAATAAATTTCAATACCATCGTTTGGCAGATAGTCTTGAAATGATTCAAGATATTCATGTGTCATACCAGGTCCACCATGAAGTAAGAGTAATTTTATTGGGCTTTCTCCTACTCTTCTCGTCCAAACATGGTAACCACCTGTAATTTCGATAATTTTAGATTGTGCAAACATGAGCCAATTTCCCCCTTCTTCTAAGCCTCGAATTTATTTTCGTATTGTATTATTTCCAGACTTTTATAAAATATGCTGTCATATACGAATTATACGAATGGCAAAATATCATGGCGATTACTACATATTACTGACCAATGATATCGCAGTATCGTGAGAATATTTTAAGGATTGATAGAAAATAACTAATGTTGTTTAAATGCGACAAAACGCCTACAAAATAACTATAAATCGCAATTTTATGTAACTAAAATGTACACATTCTAATTTTCATACATCTCTTTATACAGCCTGTTCCATTTTATTTACGCCAATTTCGCCATTGTTAAACATTTTCTTAAAGTGAATTGTAACGTGTTGAGTAAGTTAAAAATAAGACTTGAACAAACGCTATGAACTACAAAGGTAACGTTTCTTCCGTTAATTTTAAAAATGAATGAGATAAATGAATGAAAAAGTTAAGT
>DATGRY010000005.1:0-2587 GCA_035303165.1 Pseudogracilibacillus sp. | reverse complement strand
AACTCCAGTTCAATGATCTAAACAACCGAAACCTCCCAGTCAAACGATCGATAACACCCCAAACTCCCACTCTAACGATCGAAAACAGATTTACACATCACGCATACTCCCACTCCAACGATTAATAAACGAATCTTTATACTACAAAACCTCGCTTCAACAGATAAAAACTTCAAACATCCCCAAAATCAAATTTTCATCTAACTTTCCGGCTACTTATCCATACTACTAGTTCATTCAATTAAAACCGGGTTTCACACATGTTTCAATACATGCCTTTTCGATCCTGTCAGTCGATTCGCAAATGATTTCATAAGCTGAGATAATCAACATAAAAGACGCTTTTTCATAAAAAAAACGTGAAGCTACTTTTCCGCGAGGATTTATATTAAATAACGCATCTAACTAATGAATGAAAAACTTCCACTGTTCATCCAAATGAAAAAGCCGGTAAGTTTTACTTTCTTACCGGCTTTCATTTATCTATTTATTACTGTTGCCCTTTTTTTACCCACTCGGCCACTGTTACTGTACGTTTCGCTTGATGCTTTACAGCCGCCTCCGCATCCTCAACTATTTCACCATCTTGACCGACTGTGACGCTCGTTCCGTACGGGTTACCACCTGCTGCGAAAATTGACTCGTCACTATATCCTGGAGCTGCAATAATTGCACCCCAATGCATCATCGTCGTATAAAGCGATAAAATTGTCGCTTCTTGTCCACCGTGAGGGTTTTGTGCAGAAGACATCGCACTGACAACTTTGTTCACTGTTTTGCCACTTGCCCATAAGCCACCTTGCGTATCGAGGAACTGCTTCATTTGTGAAGCCATGACACCGAAACGTGTTGGCGTACTGAAAATAATCGCATCCGCCCATTCGATATCTTCTGAAGTAACGACTGGAATATCTTTCGTTGCCTCAACAGTCGCTTTCCAACCATCGTTTTCCTCGATCGCTTCCCTTGGAGCTAACTCTTCAACCTTTAATAAACGAACTTCAGCACCTGCCGCTTCTGCCCCTTCTTTTGCCCATTTCGCTAACTGAACGTTCGTACCACCCATACTATAAAATACTACTGCTAATTTAACGTTTGCCATTATTTGTTCTCTCCTTATCTTTTTAAAACAATTTTCCCTTAAACTTCAAATTATATTCGGCCGCTAATGACGTACGTTATACGACCGCTTTTCTATTCAGGTGACACCGACAAAACTGAATCATGACGTCGTTCGTCACGTTTTTATTTTCACCTACCTTTTTTCCAACATATATTTAATCATTCCCTTTAAAAAGTAATTTAAAAGGGATTTACGTTTGCTTACCATTTCACTTTACTAGTCAATCGATAATAATACAAATAATATGCTTCGAAATAGAGATATACGATTTCAATCAGTATGTGGACACGCTTGCTCGTTGCGAGAAATGCCGCCTTTTTCACTTTCTTTTGGCAATAAAAAAGTAGCATAAGTAAGTAACGATCTACTTATGCTACATAACTTTTTACGTTTTAAAAATTCGCGCACTCGTCCTCACGCCGAAGTACATGACGACCACTTGCTTTCGATTGCTCATTTATTCTTTTCTCTACTTGCTGTTTCATCCAATCGTATAAACCTTTCATATCGTTTGCATCGACAAATGCTTCTGCTGTTTCTTTCATGCTCCGTTTAAAACTAGCTCGCTTTAAATAACGAATTTCTTTTGCAGACTTTCGTAACGTCTTCGCCATTTGCTCACAATCAGCTAAAACTTTCATCATATTCCAGTTTTCTGAAGCCGACTTATGTGCAACAAGAGCCGTTGACCTATTTCCATAGACAAATTCTACTTTCCAATTATAATGCAGTATTAGTTCGTTTAAATATTGCGCTTGCACGAACTTAAACCATAACCCGTTAAACAGCCCAGAAAATTGAAAGTTCGGTTGATGACGCTTATGGCCGTTGCAACACGCTACCGTCACAATACCCACCTCATTAAGAGCCTTTAATAAAACTGCTGTAAACGGACATAATTGGAGCGTCTCCGTGCAGATACCGTATCTTCTCGTTACAAAATTGCGCCATCTCAATTGATAACCTGCTACGGAAAAAGGATAATCACGCCCGTCGCACTGAATAATCTTTTTCATCATCTGAATTGGGAAGCGATTTACTAACAATTGAAATGAATCTTCACGATGCCAATATACGGGGATATTCAACTTGTCGAGGAAAAACTTCAACTCCTCCCGGTCACGCACCGTTCCATTTTTCAAACAAATACAATCATCCTCCATTTCCACCGAAAACCCTCTTAACTGTAACGCCTCCGCTAATCTCTCCGTACCGCCTTGCATTTTCGTCAACACATACAATGAATTTCTCATCTTTATTCCTTCCCACTTTTTACGCCTCCACGTTCCTTTTCGTTTTATAAGGATAGAATGCTTGAACTTCTTTCCACAGTTATTGAAAATTCCATTAAGCAAAACTATTTTACATGTAATATGTTTAACAATTGCATCCATCCTGTTAATAAATATTGTTATTATAGCACGATTATGACAGTTGTTTTCGCCATTATAAGAGCCCACGAGT
>DATGRY010000004.1:0-3649 GCA_035303165.1 Pseudogracilibacillus sp. | reverse complement strand
GCAAATGATTTCCCGTAGTTTATTATAAGATTACCTAATCGGTAATATATTAACCGTAAAGGAGGGAATTATTCGGAACGTATTATTTTAATGATTTTTATGATCTTCTCTAATTCTTCCGTTGATGCAGCTAGTAAATGTTCGAACAGTTCCGGATGTTCTAGTTTTAACAGCAATACATCGACTTCCTTATCAGACAACTTAGGAAATACTTTTTGTTCTTTACTACTTGCCAGATGACTTGTATCATATCCAATTAAATAATCAACCGAAACATCAAAGTACTTCGCTATATCCATTAAAAGGTTTAATGACGGTTCCCTTGAGCCTCGCTCGTACATACCGACTGAGCTCGTACTTATATTTAATATGTGCCCTAGTTCGTGCTGTGTTAATGAAGAGCGTTTTCTCAAGTACCTTAACCGTTGTGCAAACATTGACATAAGACTCACCTACAAATATTTTATCACTATTTGAACGCAATGTAGTTTAACGACACGAAAAGTGCGCCTATTTTTTTACGTCACTTTTATCACATTTTGTGTTATTATGAACCGACTTATCATTTTGTATTATTCTCTAAAGGTTGGACAAAATGAAAGCGTTAAACCTTTTGTAAAATTTCAAGGAGGTGTTCCTGCTGATCCAGCTCATTACTACAGGAGGGACGATCGCATCTTTACCGGATGAAAAAGGGGATGTGTCTGCAACATTAACGGGAGAAACGTTACTGAAACATCTCGGTATAAAGGAAAATATCCATATTAATTCTGCTGTGACAATCGGAAGTTATGCATTTAATTACTCTACCTTATATGAAGTAGCCCTTCACGTGATGGACGCGCTAAAAAAACCGGACATATCAAGTGTTGTCATCACCCACGGAACAGACACGATGGAAGAAACAGCTTTTTACTTATCGCTTGTAACAGGCGAAAGTAGTAAACCGATCATTCTAACCGGCGCACAACTTGACCCATCTTATTCGTATACGGATGGACCTAAAAACTTACAAGAAGCCATCATTGCAGCAAAGTCATTAGCCTTGAAAAACTTCGGACCGTTAATCGTTTTTGGTGGATTCATTTATCCGGCACGCGATGTAACGAAAATAGATACTCACTTATTACAAGGTTTTGATGCACCGAACACCGGAGCTATAGGAAGAATCGATCTCGATGAAGTGATCATTCACTCAACACCTGAAAAACTTGAACCACGATTCAACCCTGTCATACCAACTCCGGTAGCACTGATCCGTTTAGGTGTCGGAATGACAGGCGATGAATTAAAGCGCATGGTTGAAACTTATGAAGGCGTTGTTATCGAGGGATTTGGTCGTGGCAATGCCCATCCAACCATACTTCCTGTCGTTGACAAACTTGTTCAGCGAAAAGTACCTGTATTAATTACAAGTCGCTGTCTTCGTGGATCGGTGAAACCTATTTACGGTAAAGGGGGTGGGAAAGATCTAGAAAAGGTAGGCGCATTATTCGCAGGTAATTTATCCGGCATTAAAGCAAGAATTTTACTCGGTGTAATGCTCGCAAACAATCTCTCACTTGATGAAATGAAACAAACGATTTATTTACTTACGAAACCTTATACAAATTAAAACATTTAGGAGGAGTTATTTATGGCGAAAAAAGAAATTTTTGTAGCGTATGGAATTGATGTCGATGCGGTAGCAGGATGGTTAGGTTCATACGGAGGGGAAGATTCTCCACTAGACATTTCACGTGGACTATTTGCGGGAGAAGTGGGCATTCCACGACTTATCGACTTATTTGACAAATATGACTTAACGACAACGTGGTTTATTCCAGGACACTCTATCGAAACATTTCCTAATGAAGTGGAAATGATCGTCAATGCAGGTCACGAAGTCGGTGCTCACGGTTATTCTCACGAAAACCCGATCTCCATGACACCAGAACAAGAAGAAGACGTACTCGTCAAATCGATTGAGTTAATCGAAGAACTTACAGGGGAAAAGCCTAATGGGTACGTTGCACCGTGGTGGGAATTCTCCAACGTAACGAATGAACTTTTACACAAATACGGATTTAAATACGATCATAGTCTCATGCATAACGACTTTACTCCTTATTACGTACGTGTTGGTGATTCATGGACAAAAATTGACTTCGATAAAGATGCGGAAGATTGGATGAAACCACTCGTACGCGGTGAGGAAACTGACTTAGTCGAAATACCTGCTAACTGGTACTTAGATGATTTACCTCCGATGATGTTTATTAAAGCATCACCTAATAGTCATGGCTACGTCAATCCACGAGACATTGAACAACAATGGAAAGATCAGTTCGATTGGGTATACGAAAATATGGATTATGCCGTTTTTACGATGACGATCCACCCCGATGTAAGTGGACGACCACAAGTGTTAAAAATGCACGAGCGACTAATCGAATACATCGGCAAACATGATGGCGTAAAATGGGCAACATTCAATGAGATTGCAGATGACTTCTTGAAACGAAATCCTAAATAAACAGTAAAGCTGTCGCCAAGACAGCTTTACATCTAATAAAACTTCATACTTAAACAGTTTCAAAGACACTCACTATATGTAAATAGACAGTTCACTTATAGAGGAGGATGCTTCAATGAAATTAAAAGATAAAGTCGCTCTTATTACAGGTGCCAACTCTGGCATCGGGAATGCAATTGCAAAACTGTTCGTTAAAGAAGGATCTCACGTTATTTTAGTCGATATAAAAGAAGGTTCTAAAGCTTTAGAGAACATTCAAAAAGCTAAAGCTGATCATGTTAAAGTTCATTTTATGACCGCTAATATCAGTAACGAAAATGAAGTAGAGAGAATGATAGATGAAGCGATCAATATTCATGGTAGAATAGATATTTTAGTAAACAATGCCGGAATTCTTACCCAATCACCACTTGAAAATATGTCTATAGACATGTGGGATGAAATGATTCGTGTTAATTTACGTGGAACCTTTCTATGTTGTAAATATATCCTACCATACATGTTAGAAAACGAGTTTGGAAGAATTATTAATATTTCCTCACAATTAGCACAAATTGGCGGTGTTGACTTAACGCACTATTGTGCAGCGAAAGCCGGTGTGATCGGATTTACGAAATCACTCGCTCGCGAGGTTGGTGACAAAGGAATCACTGTAAACTGTATCGCTCCCGGACCGACAGAAACGAACTTAATTAAAGATTTAAGCGATGAATGGAAAACGGAAAAGAAGAAAGAACTAGTGATTCCTAGATTCGGAAAACCAGAAGAAATTGCACCGACTGCGTTGTTTTTAGCCTCTGAACCAGATGGCAATTTATATACCGGACAAACCCTTGGACCAAATTCCGGGGACGTCATGTTATAAAATTAAAGGGGGAATCGGCTAATGGAAGTATTTCCTGGCTCATGGGCATGGATTATTATTATCGTTACAGGTATTTTAATGTTTGGAAGCTCTTGGTGGATTTACACGAAGTCACGTGTTGCAGATGCGGAAACGTTCATGGTTGCAAGTAGAGGTGTTCGATGGGGATTAATTGCGGCATCTGTCGCGGCTACGGAGTTGTGGGCCGGATCATTACTAGGTGCCGCAGAAGGTACGTATACGTGGGGCCTTGCCGGTCTATGGATGTA
>DATGRY010000003.1:0-28366 GCA_035303165.1 Pseudogracilibacillus sp. | reverse complement strand
CAATTCATTTGTAAATCGAAACATCCACGAACAGCTTACATCATTATAATGAACCACCCCGTGAAAAGTTAGCGAAACAACGGACAGACTTTATAAATGTACCTTTACGTAAAATGATTTTTCACGAGGTGGCGACACACTTTTTAAAAAAACTCCACCTACAACACTACTTATTTATCACCCTCGCGAAGCAATTGACACATACACGAAAACTTCAAATGTACCTTTATTTAGAATAACGCCTCGCGAGGTGGCGACACACTTTTTAAAAACTTTCACACTACAACAATTCTATTAAACCCGCCTCATGAAGAATGGCGACAAGTCGGATATAGTTTTCATGTACCTTTATATAAAGTGGCTCTTCACAAGGCGGGGGATACACAAACTGTTCAACCTACACTACGCACAACGTTCATAAAGAACGCGATCACCTTACCGGCAAACACCGATTACCAACTAGCCTGCGGGTCTGACATATATACTTCAGAGAAAATGCTAAATGCTTCTTCTAAATCTTTCGTATACTCACCCGCACGACCGTTACCGAGCGCGTTTGCTGGAAGTGCATCGTACGTATTCGAAAGCACCTCATTCACACGCTCTAACCAACGCTCTTGCAACGTTTTCTCATCAGCGATAAGCCCAAACTTTACCATATCGTCCGCTTTCGGACCATACTGAAGCGTATCACCAAACTCCTCCCACGCTTCATCGAGGCGCGTTTGAATTTTCTTTTGCGCTTCTTCCGTCGCATCTTGCAACTGTTCGACCCATAAGCGCCAGTGAGCTAAATGATACGACTGCTCCATTAACACTTTGTGCGCCGCTTGACGTAACGGTTCGTACGAACTTTCCGTTGCAGCTTCAAGTTTCACTCGCTTCATCATTTCGTATAAAAAGTTTCGCACAACAGCAAGTGCCCAATCGTATTGCGGATCCTCTACGAAATCCCCCTCACCGTTCGCCTTTTCTAAATAAATTCCGTTACGACGCTCAGCCGGCTTCCGCGCATGAGCCAAATCATCCGCCGCACCCTCACCGAGATCCTCTAACATTTGGTAAAACATCGCCGCATGCCCCATCGTATTTTGCGTAATGGAAGAATATGCAACATCTTCCTCGATATGCGGCGCAATGCCTAACCATTCAGAGCCACGATACGAAATGATAAAGTCATCATCACCGAGCTGATATAACAATTCCGTTAATGCTTCTACATACGCTTTATCCTGCTTTGCCTCTTCTACCGTTTGAATGATTTTCGTCATTTTTGTCTCCCCTTACTCCACGATAAAATTTCTTTTTCATCAAGCATGGCAAGCTCCTGCTCTTTCTCACGCCACTTCTTACGTAAGTACCCGTACCCACTCGTATTGCGGTAATCTTTGTTGTCGAGTCGCTTCGTAATCGTCTCACGTTCCGCACTCGTTAACGCGCGAATATCTTCCCGCTCGACGACCCAAATGTCGATGGCATCCTCCCGGCGCATAAAGTTTTCCTGCGCCATCATCATTGCCATCTCACGATTCGGTGCAAGTAAACTAAACTGGTGCTGCATCGGGATATTATTATTTTTCCTACTAAACACTTCATACTCTCTGTAAAAATTTTTCTCATCTACAGCCATGATGAGTCTCCTTTCGTTACATACATGTATTTGTTTAAACGGTTTTACATATCGTTATCGTTCGGGGAGTAGATCCCCCTATTTATTGAATATTTTGACAAAACTGCC
Source organism: Pseudogracilibacillus sp. (assembly GCA_035303165.1). Lineage (GTDB taxonomy): Bacteria > Bacillota > Bacilli > Bacillales > Amphibacillaceae > Pseudogracilibacillus. Next base: position 26,628 of record DATGRY010000003.1, on the reverse strand, counting down.
GCGAAATCTTTACGAGCAACATCTATTTTATATGGTGGTACATTCCAGTGATGCCGAATGACTCACTCACCTTGCGCTGCGCGTCCTCCTCATGACGAAAATTTTTGAAATGACGCACCTTACACTTCATTCCACCCACAGGACGCTAAATTCCCGAGTTTATACAACTTGCGCCCCAGTCCATCCACGTGACGGTAAATTTCCGAGATTACACAACTTGCACTTCATTCCACCCACAAGACGCTAAATTCCCGAGTTAATTCAACTTGCGCCCTAGTCCATCCACGCGAGGGAAATAGTCCGAAATTGCATAACTTATGCTACATTTCAACACGCAATGACAGTTTTTCGAGATTACATAACTGACAACGACATAGCATTTTCTTTAGCCATAAACGTATCACGAATTTTTTACGACACGTGCTCATTCCGTCATTTACTCATTAAGCTTTTATAACCGCTTACTGCGCTAACGCCTGACGTACCCACGCCGTTTGGTCGTGCGCCATTTTTCTTAAACGAATTCGATCTTGCGACTTCGGACCGTTATTATTAATAATTTGTTTGAACTTTTCCCAATCCGGCTCCGTATACGTCCAATTTTTCGTATCTTCGTTAAATTTCAGATTTGGATCAGGAATTTCTAACCCTAACGCACGTAAACGTGGAATATACTTATCGAAGTACGCTTGACGTAACTCTTCGTTCGTATTAATACGGATTTTGTATTTCACCATAATATCTTGACGTGATGAACCCGTAACATCTGCAGACGGTGGACCGAAGAACATAACGAGTGCCTCCCACCAACGATTCAACGCATCTTGCAACATTTCACGCTGATCCTCTGTACCTTCCGCAAGTGCCATGACGAGTGCTTCTCCGTGTTGCGCGTGGAACACTTCCTCCGCACAAATACGTTGTAACGCACGCTGATACGGCCCATAAGAAGCATTTAACATGTTCGTCTGCGTAATAATTGCCGCTCCATCAACGAGGTACGCAATAATTGCCGCATCTGCCCACGACTTCGTCGCCATATGGAACACGTTGTGGAACTTAAGCTCTCCTTCAAATAACGACTCCATCACTTCTTTTCGCGTAATACCATAAGGCTTTTGCAAATCCTCCGCCACACGTAAGAGCAACTGTCCGTGACCAACTTCGTCTTGTACTTTTGCCATGATCGCTAACTTCGTACGTAACGATGGCGCTTTCGGTGTCCACTCTTTTTCCGGTAACGCTCCCATAATTTCACTAATACCGTGCATCGTTATAAGTCGAATAAGTGCTTGACGATAATCATCTGGCATCCAATCGTCTGGTTCAATTTTTACTCCACTATTAATTTTCTCCATGAAAAGTTCATACTGTTCTTCATCCGTATGCTCTTCCGTTTGGATTAAATCACTACCTTCTAAGTATAGATACATGCAAATTTCCTCCTCGTTATTTCATTATGACGTTTTCTTAACGACATCGTATCATCGCGTTATATGATATGTCAATATATGTTTTGCATAGTTTCACAGTTTTGTCATAATTATAAAAATACTTTTTATATTCTGTTAATTTACTAACATTTTTAATTAAAAAGTTGTTAAATACGTTCAGTTTTACGTTTTTTTGTGAGTTTTCTGAAGTTTTCCACAAAAACACCTACTTATCCACATAGTTGTGCACAGTCGTGCACATTTGCACACAATATCCCCAAGTAAAACTTCTTTCCGCCTATAAAATTATGTTTATCCACATATTTGTGCATACATTTTCTTTTTTGTGTACAATTTAACGTAACTTCCGTTTTGAAACGACACCATTACATGGTGGAAATACGCTTCTTTGCATACTACTGTATTTTTAAAGAAAAACTTCCGCTATCATTCCTCAAACTCGCTAAAGACGGCTCCCATCACGAAAATATCCGTTCTTGCGTTAAACTCATATTTTTATTCTTTACGCAAGGTGTGTTTCACGTTAAACTTAACATTACAAGCTTAACGTAAGAAATTATTGCGTTAAACTTAAACCGAAATCCTTAACGTGAAAAGTTTTTACGACGAATTCTAAATGATATTTTTAACGTAAGATGATCTTGCGTTAAATAGAGGTCCTACACTTTAACGCGAAAGTTCGCTTTCGTTAAACTCAGTTTGTACACATTAACGCAAGACAGCCTCTCGTTGCAAATATATTTACTACTTTAACGCGAGCAGTCTCTTACGTTAAACTTCATCATTTAACTTTAAGGTAATGTAAAAAGTTCTATGAAAACAATTGACAAATAAAGTTTTAAACTTTGGGTGACAAAAAAAAAGACCGTCATCGCACTTGACAAAGACGGCAATAGTTTATTTGTGAGGTGTCAAGGGCAAAGGGGACAACTTGATACTTGATTAAATTCAATAAATAGGTTACAAATTGAGAGTACAACTTGTCACATCCTTTTTCGGGATTTTTGAGTGGTTGGTAACCTCGATATTAGCCAAAATTAAGGGGGTGGCAAGTTTTGTTGTCTTAAATAGCTTTAAATCAACGAAAACGTAAGTTTTTACTAAGAAACCTTTGACAATACGCATGCGAGGATGAGGACAAGAATATAAAAAGTAGCGATGTACAACAGTTTTGCGAGAAACTACGGTGGTGCTGCGTTCGCCGAGAACAGTCGGATATTTTTTACAAAACTGTATAGAATCCCTCATGGATTTGGAAACAGAATTACAGTTTTTCTCGATCCCGTTTCGGATCCGCTGCGAAAATAAAACACTAAAGCGATTTTTCACAAAGCTGTTTCAAAAGCGCTAGGAATATGAAACACTAAAGCGACTTTTCCAAAAACTGTATAGGGTCCACCGCGAAATGAGAAACATAACTGCGCTTTTACGCGAAGCCAGTGCAAGTTTTGTATCTTAGACAGCTTTCAACAATGGAAACGTAAGCTTTTTATTGCGAACTTTTACATTACCATAAATAAGAGGGAGGTAGACAGATGAAACGCATTTACGTCATTGAAATGGGTGGGACGATTTCTGCTCACGGAAAAGATCGTCTCGATTTAAAAGATTATACTTCCGGGAAGTATAAAGGAGGCGATTTTTTACAAAGCATCCCAGAGCTAGAAACGATCGCTTCGATTACGTTCGATCCTTTTTTACATATTAGTAGTACGAAAGTAGCGTCAGAAGATTGGATTCGTTTACGGAAAAAAGTGATCGAAGCGCTGGAAGAAAAAAACTATGACGGTGTTGTCATTACACATGGAACGAATACACTAGAGGAAACAGCATACTTTCTCCATTTAACAGTCCCTAGTAAAAAACCAATCGTACTCGTCGGAGCACAACGGCCGTTTACAGCACTAAGCACGGATGCACACCTTAATTTAGTAAATGCCGTTCGAGTCGCCACAAGCGATGAAGCTATCGGACGAGGCGTACTTGTCGTCTTAAACGATGAAATAAGTTGTGCTCGTGAAGTAACGAAGTCAAACACGTATCGACTTGAAACGTTTCAATCAGGGCAGCTCGGTTTCCTTGGCTATATCGATGTCGATCATAAAGTCCACTTTTACCGTGAACCAACACGAACACATACGCACAAATCAGAATTTGCCTCATTAACGATCGATGCATTACCGGATGTCGAAATTACGTATTCATACGCTGGAGCTACCGGTCATTTAATCGAACATATTGCAAACTCTGGTCAATACAAAGGAATCGTAACCGCCGGAACAGGTGCAGGTCTTTGTTCACCTGCTGAGGTGGAAGCGATGCGCGAAGCTGTGAAACGAGGGATTGTAATCGTTCGCAGTAGTCGTGTCGGCAACGGACGAGTCGTTCCTATTTTACCGTATGAAGAAGACTCTTTCATTAGCGGTGACAATTTATTACCGCAAAAAGCTCGCATACTATTAATGGTCGCATTATTAAAATATAGCGATAGAAGCGAACTACAACACGTATTCGATACGTATTAAAATTGAAAAAACAGTCCTGAGCTCCATTTCGTGAATGACTCTTGGACTGTTTTATCTTTTTGCCGTTATTTCGCCAAAATGGCTTTTTCTAATGCAAACGGATCGACATACGCCCCGTCACGTTTTGCAACTCGCATATTTCCACCTGAAATTTCGTCAATTAACATCATTTCGCCTGTCGTCTTATGACGTCCAAACTCAAACTTAATGTCGTAAAGCTCTAAATTTAACGTCGCCAACTCTTCTTTTACGAGCGAGGCAATTTGTTTTGTTCGCTTCATGAGCTCATCGTATTCGTTTTCTGATAAAATATTCAGTTGAACGAGTGCATCTTTTGCAATTGGTGGATCGCCACGTTCGTCATCTTTAATCGTCACTTCAACGAACGCATCAAGAGCTTGTCCTTCCTCGCAATATTGCGCGTAACGACGGTAAAAACTGCCGACAGCCCGATAACGACAAATGACTTCTAAACCATTGCCGAACATTTCTGCGTCGTGAACGTACATCGAAACATCATTCATGTCCGTTTTTATATAATGAGTTGGAATTCCCTCTTCTTGCAAACGTTTAAAAAAATGCGTCGTCACGAGTAACCCCGACTCGCCAGCTCCTTCGATCGTTAAACCAACTTTATTCGCTCCAGGGTCGAACGTTCCATCTTCACCTGTCACATCATCTTTAAACTTTAACTTTATCGTACCATCTTGTAGCCGGTACACATCTTTCGTTTTTCCACGATAAACTAATTCCATTTGAAAAAATTCCTTTCTATTTCAGTTAAAGTTACGCACACCGTATCCTTACGATTAAGAAACGAACATCGGTAACGTTACAAAAATTAAACCAACAAATAGAACAGTTAAATAAAGTAATGAAAAATAGAACATTCGATTTGCATACAGTTCATTTCTGTCAGTAAATAAGCCGTGGATCGCAAAAGCGAGCCAAACGATGTTTAATATCGTCATAAGAACGACGAGACCGACGTTAATCGATAATAAAAAGAACGGTAAAGGCAATAAGCAGGCGATATATAGCGCCGTTTGCCGTTTCGTCATATTAAATCCGTATACGACTGGTAACATCGGAACGCCAGCCGCTTTGTAATCGTCGTAACGTCGCATCGCAATCGCAAACGTATGCGGGATTTGCCAAATAAATAAAATAATGAAAAGAACGATCGGCACGACATGATATGCCGATGTAACGGCCGCCCAACCGATTAACGGTGTAAACGCACCAGAAACACTACCAATCACCGTATTTAACGTATATTTTCGCTTCGACCAAAACGTATATAAAACGACGTACGTAAACCAACCTAAAAAGCCGTACGTAAATGCTTCTAGCGTCGTAAAATATAGAAAAGTCATTCCGATAATAGAACTTACAATACCGAGGCATAACACCGTACGGAGCGAGAAGTTACCTGTCACTGTTGGACGTTGTTGTGTACGCTCCATTTTACTATCGAGATCGACTTCATACCAATTATTTAATATGAGCGCACCTGCAATAACGAGCGTGCCGCCAATCGCCATGTAGAAAAACGTATCCCACATTTCACTAAATGACGTATTCGAAACATAAAGTGCCAACCAAAATCCACTGAAAACAGGTAGCACATTGGCGACTAACACGAATCCTTTTAATAATACTTTTAAGTCTGTAACTATACTGCGAGCTGTCTGTTTTTCCACGTCGCACCTCGTTGTTAGCAATGTCCTGCACCTCTTTATAATTCATAATCACAATTATTATAGCACGAGGTAGCGCATCATTCTATTTTAAATTATTACATATTAAGTACACTTTGACTATTTATTTTGTTCTATTTTTCGACGATATATAATAAAGTAGAAATGGAACAGACTTATTTAAAATAAGGAGGGATCGGCATGCAAGAAAAGCAAATCGCGCTACTCGGTGGCGATGAACGTTATATAGAAGTAGCCCGTACGTTCGCACGACAAGGTGCAACCGTTTACGCTTGTGGTTTTTCCGATATTTCTTTTACGGAAAAAACGGTTAGTCACGCTTCACTTACATCTATTCCTTTTCCAATGATCGATGCTATTATTTTACCAGTACTCGGAACAGATGATCGTGGTAACATTGTGACACACTTTCCGTCGGGAGACATTACGTTGCATGAAGAAATATTACGACAAACGAAAGCGACGTGCACGATTTTTAGTGGGCTAGCAAATGATTACTTAAAAAATATGTGTAGCCACTCTAAACGAACGTTAGTTGCGTATTATGAACTTGATGAAGTTGCTATTTTAAATGCTGTTCCTACTGCAGAAGCGACATTACAAATCGCCATGGAAGAAACAGATTTTACGATTCATGGAGCAACGACACTCGTTACAGGGTTTGGCAGAATAGGGATGACAATCGCAAAACTGTTTCACAACGTCGGAGCGAACGTCATCGTTACTGTGCGTGATCACGCACAACTGGCCCGTGCGGAAACGTTTGGTATGACTACCGTTCCGATAGATCAATTACATACGGTAATTGACTCATGTCATATTTGCATCAATACAATTCCTGCACTCGTCATTACGGAGTCACTTTTACACAAAATGAATAAAGAAACCGTCATGATCGATGTCGCATCACGACCAGGGGGCATCGATTTTCACAGCGCAGAAAAACTAAACATAAAAGCGATCCATGCACTTGCTCTACCAGGAAAAGTCGCACCGAAATCAGCTGGAGCGATTATCGCAAAAACGATTCGTAAGTACATGAATAAAACATAAATGAGAAAAGATTTCCATTACTCAAGTATCGTAGATTCGACTGTTTTCCCCAAATTACTTAAAATATATTTACACTATCATTTTATCATGCTAAAGTGGTAATGTACGTAAATATTTAACTAAAAAGACAAAAAGCAACGTACAAAATATTTGATAGGGGGAAACGTATGTTTAACGCTGTAGTTATTAGTGTACTCGTCATGGTTATATTAAGCTTACTGCGCATTAACGTTCTGTTTGCTTTACTCATTGCAGCACTCACCGCCGGTCTATTATCGGGAATGAATTTGACCGAGTCTGTAATGACGATGATTGCTGGAATGGGTGGACAATCAGAGACAGCGCTAAGCTATATTTTACTCGGTATTTTCGCTGTCATGATCGGGCTGTCAGGCATTACATCTGTACTCGTACATAAAATGCTACGCATATTTACAGGACGAAAAATGTTTCTCGTCTTTTCTATTGCTATCATCGCTTGTTTTTCACAAAACGTCGTCCCTGTACATATTGCATTTATTCCGATTTTAATCCCGCCATTACTCGTTTTATTTGATAAGTTGAAACTCGACCGACGTGCTGTAGCATCTGCGCTAACTTTCGGCTTAAAATTTCCTTATATTACATTACCAGTCGGGTTCGGACTTATTTTCCAAGGGATTATTTTAGACGAAATGACGAAAAATGGAATTGAACTGACGTTAAATCAAGTAACGGTCGCGATGATCTTCCCTGGAAGTGCGATGATTGTCGGCTTACTTATCGCGCTTCTTTTTTCCTATCGGAAAGATCGTGAACCGAAACAAGTCGATAAAGTAACGACACAAGATATTGAAATTGCTGATAGTATTACGGAACGACGTGATACAGAGTGGACGATCGCACATACATTTACAGTCGTTTCTATCATCGTTGCGCTCGCCCTACAATTAATTACTGATTCACTCGTACTTGGGGCATTAGCTGGAATTATCATTTTATTCGTTTTCCGTGTCGTGAAGTTTTACGAAGGAGATCGTGTTGTCAATGAAGGGATCGGCATGATGGGAATGATCGCATTCGTCATGCTCGTTGCTTCTGGTTATGCTCACGTGTTAACTGAAACAGGTGCCGTAGACGAACTCGTCGAAAAAACATTGGCGATTACGGGAGATTCCCATTTCGTTATCGGTTTTTTCCTTTTAGCAGTCGGACTACTCATTACGATGGGAATCGGCACATCGTTTGGGACGATTCCCATTTTAGCTGCGTTGTACGTTCCTGTTATGTTAGCAGTTGGAATGTCACCGTTAGCGAGTGCAGCATTAATCGGTACAGCTGCAGCATTAGGTGACGCTGGTTCTCCTGCATCTGACTCCACATTAGGACCGACAGCTGGGTTAAATGCGGATGGAAAACACCACCACATTTGGGATACGTGCGTACCGACATTTTTACATTACAACATACCACTCTTTATTTTCGGTTTAATTGCCGTTCTCGTCTTATAGATGATACGCATATTACGTGGAAGTAACTCGAATGAGTTGCTTCCACTTTTCATTTTTGCCATTCATAGCTGAAGAAACTGTGGTACACTCAATGTACAGTATGAAATATTTTGAAGGAGTTTTATCGATGATTATCATCATGTTTATTATATTGCTCTTTCTTGTGATCGGTACGATTTTCATTCGTGGAAAAGGAGCTTCACTAATCGCCGGTTACAATACGATGTCCGAAGAAGAGAAAGCTACATACGATGAAGTGAAATTAGCGAAATTTATGGGGAAAATAATGTATTTGCTTTCTTTCTGGATGCTCTTTTGGGTTGCGAGTGAATTTTTTGATGAAAATAGTTTATTAATTATCGGATTCGTTTTATTTGTCGGCACAGTCCTTTTTGCCGTTATATACGTAAACAGCTCTGAAAAGTTTAAAAAGAAGCAAGATACTTCGGCAAAGGAATAACGATTCTTATAGAGAAAGCGCTGTTGTGTAGAGATAAAGACGCTAAGTTTCAAGTCGGGGGTACATTCCGCCGTTTTTCCGCTAATATGTAGAGGCAGGTGCACGAAATGAGAAACGGAAACCGAGATTGACCCTTACATGTAGAGGTAAGAACATGAGATGAGAAACGGAAACTACAGTTTGCGCAAAGATGTAGAGGCAACAACGCACATTAGACAATTTTCAACCTTTTTTCAAAAAATTGCCATAGTGAAAGAGTGTTTACACAGCCACGGCAATTTCACTAGATGGAAACTCATGTTCGATTTCTAAACCCTATTATAAAAGTGCCATTGTTGGACAAAGACTATTTTACATCGCTGTTAAGATAGCTCACGTTCTTCTTCTAAACTTGCTAGACTACGTTCCCGCATTCGGGTTGTCATTGGTAGAAAGTAATGAATGATCGCTCCGGCGATGAGAGCGTTAATTAACGTTCCAATCCCGATTGCACCACCGAAAAATAGTGCCAAAATAACTAGCGCGATATTAATTAAAGCACGTGAATACGTAACCGACATCCCCGTTAATTTCGCTACGATAAGCATCGAGCGGTCCATTGGATTCGGTGCTACTTGCGACTGCAAATAAATAGCAATACCAAGACCCGATAAAACGAGCGATAACGCTAAATAAATAGATTTTCCGATGAGCGTATTAGGTGTACTAAACAAATTTAAGACGAAAAGCCAACTGTCGATTCCGATCCCAGTCACAAGCGACGTAATGAGAGCAAAATATTCCGGTCGCTTCCGTTCCAATAATGCATTTCCTAATACCATCGACAAACCGACGACGATTTCCCAACTACCAATCGTTAAACCGAACGTACGAAATAGGCCAACTAATAATGCATCGAAAGGCGAAGTTCCGAGCGAGGAGTTCACAGCAAAAGCGATCCCGAGTGTAAGAACGATGAGCCCTACGAAATAAAAATGAACCCCGACCTCTTTTAATCTCACTTTGCTTCACTCCCCTTTTCATTTTCATCCATCCCTACTATATCAGACGAACTTATATTACGAAAGAGTTAGTTAAATCGATTTACGAAACGCCCCTGCACGTAGTAGACTAATAATATGACAAAAAGAGAGCGGTGATCATATGCGAGTAGCCATTTTTGATTTCGACGGAACGTTATATAAAAAAGAGACGTTCCCTTTATTTATGGAAGTGTTGAAAAACCATCCAACGTACGGCGTACGTTATAAGCGATTTTTTCGCTCCATTCTTTTACCATACTTTAGTTATAAACTAAAACTGTATCCCGAACGAAAAATGAAATATGATCTCATGCAACGGTACGTCCGAGCGTTAGACGGACTGACGAAAGACGAAATAAATACATTTTTCCAACAAATTGCAGAGCAAATGGAAGGCGACTTTAACGAAACGGTCGTAGCAGCATTAAACGAACATGCAAAAGACGGACTATACGTCATGATCGTCTCTGGTGCATTTACGCCGCTTCTTCATATAATGGCAAAAAAATTTCCCGTCGATCAAACGATCGGGACGAAACTGCACTACGATGCCGGACGTTTAAACAGTTCGCGTCACATCGACCACGTTCAAGAAGAGCGAAAAGTAGAGTTAATTAATGAAGTTTTACAACGTGAAGAAGTTGATTGGGAAAATAGCTTTGCATATGGCGATAGTTTTGCAGATGTACCCGTATTAAACTTAGTCGGTAATCCTGTCGCTGTAGCTCCTGACGAACAATTAAAACATCATGCGTTAAAACATGAGTGGAATCTTATCGAATAAATTTACTTTATGCTCATGATCGAGAAAGATATTCGGCAAATTTCAACATGTTCTTCGCGCGCCGTTTCGATTAGTTTATACCGACGCCAGCAGTCTATTTTTCTAGCATATTACTTTCTAACAAAAACACGCGCTAGCAACATCTAGGTGATTCGTCCGGCTATGTTACGGACTACAACTTCGATCATTGTCACTAGCGCACTTTTTTACATTCACGTTCCATTACGTTCGATGAGCGTGTACCTATTTTAGTCGATTTCAACCATCTCTTCTACCCATTGCTTTACCGCATCTAACGATACGTCCTCATCGTTAAAAATAATTGTATAACTAAAGTCTTCTTCGTTCCAATTTAAACTTCGAAACGAATCGAACTCTACGTACGAAGCATCGTAGCCACGAACTTGCTCTTTCGTTACTTCATCACCTAAACTATCTTCATCGGACAAATCGAACATATCATCGAATGGTCCTATCATAAGTGAAATGAGCGGTAAACCATCTTCGACGTATTCAATCGTTATATCATCCATTACTTCGCCATCCATTTCCATAGATGAATAAATAATTTCATCGATTTCATGTGCCGCATCATCTGGTATGTAGACGACGCCAGCACCTAATTTTTCCGGTATATCTTCCAATGTAACTGCCTCTTCATGATATGAATCGCTTATATCTTCTACCTCGACGCCGTCCGGTAAGTCGATCGCGAACAAATCGTCCGTTATTTCTACATCAAAATCAATTTTTTTATATTCTGTTTTCGCAATAGATCCGTCAATTTCCATTTCAAGTTTTAAAACGACCCACTTCTCTTTATCGATCCAAATGTCTTGACTACCGAATAATGACGTTTCTTCGTCTTTCGCTGTTGCACGTAAATGGATCGCTTTACGACCAGCGACTTTTTCTTCGTCTACTTTTTTTACATCGTGCGTGTCGACGATCATATCAAGATACATACCAATCTGTTCCTTCGGATTTAAGTTAAGTTCGAATAGTTCCTCGTCCGTTATACTCATTGCTTCACCGCTCTTTTCATCGTACATGACGAGCGATGTTCCGTCATTAACGACCGTAAACTGTTCTCCTTCCGTTTCTAGTTCGATACGACTTCTCTCGTTATCACGCCACTCCTTTATATTGCTAATAAACTCTAGTTCCTCACCTAAATCCATCTCTAATTCTCCATAATACGTTACATTCTCTTCTTGTTCGATCGCATTCGCGATCACTTCATCCGGCTTTAAACTATCGAAGTTACTGCACCCGACGAGTACAAGTAAACAAGCAAATATTGCTAAAACGATTCCTTTTTTCACCTTAATCACCTCGTGGAATGGAGCAAATAAAACATGCTCCTTCATCTATTTTCGATAACGCAGTTACTTTTCCTCCGTGTTTTTCAACGATTTGTTTCGTAATAGCTAACCCTAAACCAGTACCTTGGTCATTCACTTTACTTCGTGCATCATCTAGTTGATATAATGGATAAAATAATTTTTCTATCTCAGCTTTATCAATACCTACACCATCGTTTTGCACGATAAAGTAGGCATACTTGCTAAAATCAAACGTATACGATTCGTACACATACGGTGCGAGCAAATGTGATTCAAAAGACGAAAGGGCTGCGATGACGATATTCCCACCACTTGGTGCGTGACGGATCGCGTTCGTCACTAAATTGTCTGCAACACGAACCCATTGTTTCGGGTGTACGGCATACGTTCCTGTCACATTGTTGCGCACCGTTAATTGTAACGACTTTTCTTTACATAACGGTTCATAATCAGAAATTAACATATCAAAAAATTCTTCGCCATCTACATGAACGAGCTCTAACGTATAATTTTCCGACTGTAACAATGCGTGTGAAGCTAAGTCTTCAAGCATTTGTTGCATAAAGGCTGCTTTATCAACAATGACCTCGTTGTACTGTTTTCGTTCCTCTTTCGTCGAATGATCAGACTGTAACAACTCGGCATATGCTTTAATCGCCGTGAGCGGGGTCTTTAAATCGTGCGAAATCGTTGCGATGAGATATTCTTTCGCTTTTTGCTCTCGTTCGACTTCACGTTGCGCTTGCTCAATTTTATCTTTCATTACATAAAAATGACGATGCAATTCGCCAATTTCATCTGAACTTTTCTCTTTCGCTAACACTTGTTCACCGCGTGCAAATGCGCTCATCTCATCCATTAAGCGATGTAAGCGATTATTAATTCGGCGTTGAACGAGGAAAGCGACGACAGCATAAATAGCGATAAACGTAACGACAAACAAACCGCCTGTAATCCACGTCCGCTTGACGATCGCTTTTAACAATTCATCCCGTTTAATCGTTATTTCATAAAATCCAACTACTTTTTTCCCGTCAAACACAGGCTCTTTATAAACGACTGAATGTAATTTATGTTGAAATTCATATAAATTAGCAAATAAGTGATCTCTTGAAACTTGATGACTAGTCACTCGTCCGTCTTTCGAGGAATATAAAACGAATCCGCCATCGTTATATAGCGTTATATGAACATCGTCCGTGATATAAGGTATAAGTGACTCTTTTGTCTCACGCTTTTCATACAATGTCGCATCTTGTAATTGTGGCGTTATCTCATTTAAAATGATATACATTTCCGCATACTCTTCGACTTTACGTTCATTATGGTATGTCATGATAGAAACGTATAATAAATAGGCGCTTACGAGCGGTAGAACCATGACGATAAAGAAGGCGAGCAACAACCACGTCCTTATTCTCATAACGGTTCACCGATGAATTGATATCCTTTGCCCCAAACCGTCTGAATATAACGCGGATTTTTGACAGGGTCATGCAATTTTGCACGTAACGACTTTATGTGAACCGTAACGGTATGGAGTTCTTCTTGCGTTATTTGACTTTCGTGCCATACGTGTTCGAACAACTCTTCCTTCGAAAAAGTTCGTTCAGGATTTTGAGCTAAAACGTGTAAAAGAGCAAATTCTTTTACGGTTAAGCTTTTTTCTTTATCGCTAACATTTACTTTCTGTTGTTCCCAATAGATCGTCAACCCACCATCATACGATGTTTTTTGTTCACTCACCTTTTCTCCTTGATAACGACGCCAACGGCGTAAATGAGATTCGACACGCGCTTGCAATTCTTTTAAACTAAATGGCTTCGCAACGTAATCATCAGCACCTAAACCTAATCCAGCAATTTTTGCCTCATCTTCTTTGCGCGCGCTAATCATTAAAATGGGAATGTCGCTTTTCCAACGAATATTTTTACATAACGTAAATCCGTCCATTTCCGGTAACATGACGTCAATTAATGCTAGATCGAATGAATCACGTTGAAAATCTTCCCAACCTTCTAAGCCGGTCGTTGCCCACGTAACTGCATACCCTTCTTTTTGAAATAATGTCATCATGGCACGTGCAATTTCTGGATCGTCTTCTACTAATAACAATTTTGTCGTCATCGTTTTTCCTCCCGCACTTCTAACTCTATCATGGAATATGTATAATCGAATGAACTTTATAAATATTTTATCTTTTCTTTACTGAGATGAAAAGACGTTAACCATTTTTCAAGCAGGTCGAAGCATGTATCATGTTTTAAGAAATCAACGAATGGCAGACGATGTTTTAATAATAAAAGGAACTTATTCGGTGTTTGAACATTATGTCACCATGGAAATGGGCGGCAGTTTTATGACAGTAGATTTACATTTCATTTATATTTCGTAGCGACTTGATAGAACGATTGTTGTCACGATCATTCTCATGCAAAACAAATGAAATGATATGTCGTACTAACTGTGCTATCCTTATCTTAAATAAATGAATGTGACTTTTTTAAAAAAGGAGATGTTCATATGGAATCAATCGCTATGACAATGTTTAAATATTCTCGTACATCTACACTTATTCTCTTACCGCAATTAGATGAAAAGCTTTGGGATATCCAACCCGAAAACTGGCCGAATACGATTCGTTGGCATGCGGGACACATTTATGCCGAGGCAGAAGGATTTATGCACGATGCGGATCACAATTATGAAATTACTCGTCCGGATTGGATGCCGTTGTTCGTGGATGGTACGCGTCCATCCGAATGGGAAGGCGACGTTCCGTCAAAGGATGAGTTAATCGAAGCGCTGAGGGAGCAAGAAACGCGAATCGAAACATTTTTTAAAGATAAGCTAACTGAAAAAGCAGATAAAGTTCGTGATCTAAATGGTATGTTACTTGAAACGAAAGAGTCTGCCTTGCAATTCATTACGTGGCATGAAGGAATTCATATCGGTGATTTAAAAGGTTTACGTTTGGCAACGAGATAAAACATAACGGATAACATTTCGCGACTGTACACCCTTACGATGAGGTAATTCAACTCAATCGAAGGGTGTTTCCTTTTACTATATCGTAATAACATTGGGCATGAAACGACTCATTTTCAGTCAAACGAGCGAAACAATTGTCACATAGTATCTTCTTTGTTAATATACCTCATAGGGTAATGAAGAGGAGGGGAAATTATGCCTTTATTCGATTTACGTTGTAAAAATTGTGGCGAGGAATTCTCAAAAATCGTCTCCTATAGTAAATTAGCCGAGACGACGTGTCCGAAATGCTCGAGTAAAGCAACCGAACGCATCTATAAAGCGAATTTTACCGGACCGGTAAATCGTAGTTCTAGTAGGAGTGGCAGTGCTTTGCCATCGTCCGGCTTCACTTGAGCGAACTGCTAATCCGCGGAGTTTCCGCGGAATCATTTCGCATATTACTTTTATAAATAAATACGATGCACACTACTTTAACGAGCATCATCACTTTTTGGTTGATGACACAATTTTTTATAAAAACGTTCATTTCCCTCCGCAAGTATCCGTGCAGTTTGCTGCCAGTTACTCGGATCGAGCTGTTTCATTTCCTCTTCCGTCAATTCATACGTATATCCGTAAGGAACTAATTTTCCACCAATCCCAATCCGCACGACATGTTCTGCCATTTCCGCTGTAATTCGTTCGAACGTACAGTTTTTTAACGTCTGTTTGAAATGATCTCGTGCCTCATCACTTTTAAAAACGAGCAACAATTTATCTCGTAAAAAAGAATCGCTATGCCGAATATAAAACTGTAAATCTTCCATATATATTACCTCCCTTTGTTATAACGTAAAACGCCAAGGAAGCATTCTTTGCGAAACCGTTCAATTAAGCGTAAAATAAACGTAACCGAGCTCTTTATATAGCATCATGTCGAACGATAAATAATAAAGGGGGAACCGCATGAATAGTCTAATCTTATATGAGTTGATCCATATAATTAAAATATTTCTATACCAACCGCTTTTATATTGGAGTCTCTTCTTTATTATATACACGCACATTGAGCGAAAAAAGCGGGAACAATTACAATTTCGCTATTCATACGTTCCCTTATTCGCACATTTTCGCAAAAGTGCCGTTACGGCGCTTCTTTTCGGAATTGTTTTATCACTTATTACAGTTGGCCTTGGTACCGTCTTTACATATGAAATGATCACGATCTTGACGATCGTTACGTTTATTTTAACGATTTTGTTTCGTCATGTCGCCTTTTCAGCTATTTATCCATTTGCGATTACGTTCGTCTTATTTTATAAACTAATACCGCAAAGTAGTGTAGCTTACTACGATATTTCCTCTTTAACCTTTACGGGACTCATGCTCATAGCGAGTGTGTTATTGCTATATGAGGGAATCTTGTTACAAAAGGTCGATCACACTTTCTGTTATCCGGCAATAACTTTGAGTAAGCGCGGAAAGTGGTACGCATTTTTTAACGTAAAACGAGTGCAATTGATCCCAACATTGTTACTCGTACCGGACGGTTTTTTGCAACCGATTGCTCATATATGGCCCTTATTTTCTCTCGGAACCGATTCGTACGGTCTAATCCTTTTTCCATTCGTTACAGGATTTCGTTATAAAATAAAGAGTGAACTTCCTTTAGAGCGAGTTAAAAAGCATGGACGAGTTATCTTTTCCCTCGGACTGATCGTCGCAATACTTGCAATCATAAGCTACTTTTATCCATCGATCGTATTCGTTGCAATTTTCATCGGAGTTGTTGGTCGCATGATGATCCAAGTCATAACGATGCGAATGGAAAGGAAGAAGCCTGCAAAATTCGTTGAAAACGACTCATACGTACAAATCGTCGCGATCCGCCCCCATTCCTTAGCTGAAAAACTGTCACTCGCTCCAGGTGACGTTATTTTACATATAAATGAACAGCAAATAGAAACGGTTGAACAACTAGACGATGTTCTAGCGACTAGTGATGAAATTACTTCACTTAAAGTAAAAAGTAGAAGTAATACTATTCGAAAGATTTCTTATTCATTCACTTGTTCAGACCGCCACGAATTAGGGGTAATCATCGCAGCTAAACCATTTTAAAAATGATTGATCATCCTTAAGACAACTCATCTATACGTCAACTTGCTATATAACGGCAATATGATGATATCTTGTTCTAATAGAAAATAAATAAGGTCGTTGCCATGAAGCGCGACGACCTTTTATCTTTCTATTTTAATCTGATTTGTCCTCTTTCTTCTCTTTTTCTCCATCGACCTTTTCTACTTCATAATATTCCGTTGGACCGAGACCGCCCTCACTAATCATTTTTGAAATTTCTTTCGTCCGCATTTCCTTATTCCGGTCGACAATTACTTTTAAACGTTCTTTCTTTTCCATATTCCCACCTACCTTTCATGACGATATTTCAAAAAGAGGACATACAAAACACCTTTAATATTCTATTCCCTTAAATTGTCCATCTTACACATCTTTCGCACCGTTTTTCTCTTTATAAATAAAATAAAAAGCACCGATCATACATAACATACCGAAAAAACGTTTCATATCGAATTGACTTATTTCTTGATGAAACAAACCGAAATGATCAATTGCCATTCCCGCTCCGAGTTGACCGATAATAACCGTAAGCGTCGTTGCCGTAACACCAATAATCGGCACAGCAAATACCATAATAAGAACAAAAATAATACCGAAAATTGCACATAACAGTTGCCAAAATGGTACTTCCGTGATCATGAGTAAATTTCCTTGTCCGAAAAGAAAAACGACAACTGTTAAAAAAATTGTTCCCGTTAAAAAGGAAATATATGTACTTTCGATCGTACCTACTTCTCGTCCTAGTCTGCCATTTACTGCAGATTGAAAACTGACACCTATTCCTGCAATAATCGGCATAAACACGTATAAATATGCCATCGTAATAGCTCCTTTCTATCACACGAATCTACCTTTCATACGCACCAACTGAAAATATGAATGACGTTACAACACTAAAAATAACGAACAAATTAGCAATGCGACAGCGATGAAACGATCGCGGTTAAACGATATTTTCCGCACCCCGAACCATCCGAAATGATCGACAAAAATACTGACGACCATTTGACCGATAATGACTGATGTCATCGCAACACCTACCCCTAAATGCATCACACTTATAAAAAGTAATACTAAATATGTCGCACCGAGAAAGCCGCCCGTAAGCTGCCACTTAGGGAGCTGTTTCACTCGCTTCATTTTCTCGCGACGATAAAAAAAGATAAAAGGAGTAAATAAAATAGCACCGACTAAAAAAACATAATACGATGCTTCAAGTTCACCGATATGTTGGCCTAATACGCCCCCGATTGCTCCTTCTACACTAATCGATATTCCTGCAATAAGTGCTAATATAAATACGAGTAGTTTCTTCATCTTTTTCCCCCATTTAGCCCGAATTTTTCTATCATCTACAAAGTTGTTGCGTTATAAAAGAACGGTATCCTTTGTACGATGTAACTGCTTACATTTGTTCGCGTTTACTTTTAATCTCATTCATTCACGTAGAATATTACTCATCATTATATAACTCGATTTCATCGTTGAAAAGAAACGTGCTTATAAAATTAGAGATATCTATTAGATACATCCTCTAACGAAATATGTATTTGACAAACTTCCATTTTCAAAATATAGTTAACGTAAACGAGTGGACGTGCAAAAAAAGGAGTGGATACATCCATGCGTTGGTTATATCGAATTTTACGCATCGTGAACGACGTAAATGCAATAAAAAGAGGTACGTACGGAAGAAGAGTACGCAACCGTATGGCACGTAAAGCAATCCGACGTTTAATGAAATAATTTTTTTATTTTACATCGATTCATAATAAACCCCGCCCGTGTTAACTATAAAAATATGATAGAACTTCCAATTTTATATAAAAAACGATGGCATGATGAGCTCTCATTGCTACAAAATGCCATCGCCTTTAATTCATTCTAAACTACTAACTATTCATCCCAAGCTTCTAACGGAGCGTCGACCCAGTAGTCTCCGTATGACGAGTTCGGCAAAATAACGAAACGATCACCGAATTCCTCTGCATATTCCTCTACCGTTTTAATTTGTTCTTCCGTATCTTCATTAATAAAAACGGAAGATAAATCATACAAACTGTTTCCGACTAACACGACAATTTCGTGATCTTTCCGAATCGAGGCACGACGGGCTTGTTTCGTACCGTAATCTCCCCATAATAAAACTGTTTCTTTCGATACTTGTGGTAAACCGACTTTTTTTAAATTTAATATAGTCGCTTTTTCCGACTTCATTAAGCGATTTGACACGTAAAATATCTTTACACCTAGTTCATCCGCATGGAGTAAAAACTCTTTCGAGCCTGGAATCGTATCGGCACAAGCTGCTTCAACCCAATCGTCCCATTTGCTACCCCATTTCGTGTAATCAAACCCTTCTTCGATTCCTTTCGCTACAAAAGGCATATTGTTCAATACTGTTTCATCTAAATCAACGACGACTGCCGGTTGTTTGCTACTATTTGTATAACCATTTTTCATATAGTCATCGAGCTTTTTCGTCGCAATATTATATCCTTGAATTTGTAAAGCAAACACTTCCGCGCTTTTTTGCTGAAACTTTACCGCCATTTCGTAATGTTGGACTTCCGATTCATGTTCTTTAACCTTTTGTGTCCCCATAAAATAAATTTCCTCCTAAAAGTTCACTCTAGTTTTTTACGTGGTACATCATAAATGAGCATGATTAGCTACCCAATTATTAATCATACTATACACCTACACACTACATACAACTACACGTACATGCAAACTACATCTTAAATATAATGCGGATTATTCGGGAAACTAATTCCGATGAAATCACCACGCTTAAACAGAGTTGAAGAACCTACGTTGAAACTGTCTACTAAGACAATTGTAGATCCTACTTTTATATGATAACGGATATAATTTCCGTTATATATGTCACGGATTACTTCTCCTTTAATCGCACTATCTTCACATATTTCAATTTGCTCCGGACGTACCATCATCGTTAACCGTTCCTGTTCCGTACGAGGTTCCTCCAACTTTTCGATCGAAAAGTCATCTGTCGTAAATGTAAACGAGCTACCATTTTTATCGATATTGCCATGAAACAAATTTGCGTGTCCTACGAATGTTGCAACAAATTCATTCGCCGGATGTTTATATATATTTTCTGGGGTATCAATTTGCTGAATCGTCCCCTTATCAAGCACGATGACGCGATCCGATATACTTAACGCCTCTTCTTGGTCGTGAGTAACGAAAATAATCGTTAAATCGAGCTCCTCTTTTAAACGTCGAATTTCTTCACGCATAATCATCCGCAAATTTGCATCTAAATTAGAGAGTGGCTCATCAAGTAAGAGTACTTTCGGCTCTAGCACGAGGCAACGAGCGATCGCAACCCGTTGTTGTTGCCCACCACTTAGTTCGCTGGGACGTCGGTCACCATACCCCTCTAAACGTACTTGTGCGAGTGCTTTTTCTACTTTTTTGCGACGTTCCTCTTTTGGTAACTTTTGTACTTGTAAACCATATTCGACGTTTTTATAGACCGTCATATGTGGGAATAATGCATAATTTTGAAATACCATCCCTGTAAATCGCTTTTCCGGTGGTAAATGATCAATGCGTTCACCGTCTAAAACGACCTCACCACTATCCAGTTCGTGAAAACCTCCAATTGCCCGTAAAAGTGTTGTCTTCCCACAACCACTTGGACCAATAAAGGAGACGAGCTCTCCTTTTTTGATGTCGATCGAAATATCATTTACCGCTCGCACGTCACCAAACGCTTTATTTAAATGTCGTAATGATAAGTAGCCATTTTGCTCGGTCATTGCTACATTCCTCCTTTATTATGCAGCCCCAAATGTGTGCTACGTAAATTGCTACGTTAAATTTTTACTCCCGTACGTTTTTCAATCCATTTTAACAATCCCATACAGATCATGACAATAATAATTAAGATGAACGACATCGCTGAAGCCATACCGACCTTTGCGTGTTGGGCTAAAGAGAAAATATATACAGCAGCTAAGTTCGTGCCCGGAGCGATGAGAAAGATCACCGAACTGATCGACACCATCGCCGTCATAAACGTATAGACGAAACCAGCAATAAATGACGGACTTAAAAGCGGAACGACAATTTTGAAAAACGTTCGATACGGGCCTGACCCTAAGTCACTCGAAGCCTCTTCCATCGATGTATCAATTTGATGCATTTTACTAATTGCCGCTTCTAAACCGACACCAATCTTTCTAAAGGTCATATTAAGTACTAGTAGAAGTACCGTTCCCGTTAAGAAAAACGGCGGCCCATTAAATAGAAGCACGTAACCGATACCCATAACTGTTCCCGGCACCGCTAGCCCAAACAACGTTAAAAACTCTAACATTTTCTTTCCCGGAATCGTTTTACGCGCAAACAAGTAACCTTGTAATATACCAAGACTTGCAGCTAATATTGCCGAGAAAAGGGAAACAAATATACTCGTCGTAATCGAATTCCAACCAGTTCGATTTTGGAAATGCTCCAACGTAAACGTATTATTGACACCGACAATTTTTACAAAAGCGCCAAGTACGACCATCGCAAAAACTAACAGTATAAACGCGATGAACAATGTACTTACAGTGACGACGAACGTTTTAATTTTTTTGTTTAATGGTAAATTTATACCACCTGAAGAACCACTAATCGTCTGTAAATTCGAGTCATCTAAATAATACGTTTGGAAAATGAAAATAATTAAACTCGGAACGATTAAAAAGACACCCAAAACTGCCGCTAACTCCATATTATTTTGACCAACGACAGCTAAATACGCTTCCGATGCTAAAAACTGACTGTTCCCACCGATGATGAGCGGGTTTGAAAAGTCAGCGATTGCCATCACGAAGACGACAAGTGTCGCTTTAATAATTCCGGCTTTCGCAAGTGGTAATGTCACTTTACGTAACGTCGTCCATTGATTTGCCCCTAAATCACGCGATGCGTGTTCAACATCTTGACTCATGTTACGCATTGTACTCTCAATAAGCATATAACCTATCGGGAAATATCCGAGTATTTGTGCAATAACGACACCACCGAATCCATATATGCTTAGCTCTATGCCGATCCAGTCACTTAAAACCGGTGTCACAACACCGTTTCGCCCAAATAAGATAATGAGCGCTAACGAGAAAATAAATGGTGGGGCAACGAGCGGTAGTAATGATATACCTCGATACGCAGTAGCAAGCCAACTATTTGATCGTGTAACGTATAGCGACATACAAACGCTTAAAAAAATTACGACAGCTGTTGAAATGATAGCGGCATATACACTATTTAATAGAGCCTTTAAATAAAAGGTTGTGTTAAAAAAATGTTTATAATGATCGAATGTAAACGTTCCAGTTCCAATCCCAAAGCTACGTAATAAGACAGAAAAAACGGGTAACACGATAAATAGAAAGATCGCAGCAATAAGGATAATTGATAAAATAGCAAAGCCAGGTTCAGACCAAAATTTGCGCCAATTTTCAGTAAATGTATTCGTTCGTTCATTTTTTACTGCAACTTTTGTCGTCATTTTTTACCAACACCTTTTTTATGTCGTATAAGCCCACACAATGTTAAGTGCGGACTTATACGTTGTTCGTTAATTCGAATACCTTTCTTGCCATTCATTCATGACACGATCTTTGTTCTCTTGAGCTTCGACCGCATCATAATCGATGAAATGTTGTTCTAACTCTTCCGAGTCCGTAATGCCTGGTTTCGTTACCATTGAACGATATTCCGCTGTTTTTTGCATGAATTCCTCGCTCGCCATATAATCCATTACCTCTTGTGCTAATTCTAACTTATCTGTTCCTTTATAAATCCACGAAACATCCAAGCTATAGCCAACTTTATCTTCCGGAATTACCGCCTCTACAGGGTATCCTTCATCAATAAATTCACTTACCGGTTGGTCCCACGTAATTCCAATTGCATACTCGCCTTGAGCGACGTTTAATGCCGGGCCAGAACCTGACTTCGTATATTGCGCAACATTGTTATCTAGCTCATCGAAATATTCCCAAGCAGCCTCTTCTCCTAGTAGTTGAATAATCGTCGATGTAAATAAATACGCTGTTCCTGCTGTACCTGGATCAGGTAAAACAATTTCCCCTTCGTATTGAGGATCGATTAAGTCGTCCCACGTTTTCGGTATATCAAGCCCTTTACTTTCGAAAATATCTTGATTAATAATTAACGTATTATACCAGAAAGATGTCCCATACCAATTACCGTCTGGATCTTTAAACTTTTCTGGAATATCCTCCCACTCGTCTGATAAATACGGTTCCGTATATCCCTCTTCTACCGCTTCTAATGCAAAACTTTCTAACATCCCAATTTGCATATCTGCACCGAAGTTAGGTGCTTCCGATTCGATACGACTCCAAATCTCTCCACTTGACATCGTCAACACTTCAAGTTCAATTCCAGTACCTTCTTTAATAGCTTCCGCAAATGCTTCCATTTCTTCTGGCTTATTCGTTGAATACACTTTTAACGTCTTGTCGGATGCATCGGAATCACCGCCACCACAGGCAGCAAGTAACAATATAAGAAATAAACTACCAATCGCTAAAACTTTCCTCATTTGTTCATCCCATCCCTCTTCTATCACTTATTCATTTTTTCGATATATCGTATTCATACGTTCACACTGTACAGTACAGCCGTATACTTAGCTAGTATAGTAGATGTAATGTAAAACATAAAATCGCTTATAGGCGCGTATAACGTCATAAAGTTTGTAAAACTTTCATTTTATATACTTTACATACTGTTCCCATACAATTGCTTGCGTTTCCATGCTTCTATACACTAATGAAAGATTGTCGTTTTTTTAAATTGTATGATAAAGTTACTAATAACGCCTAACTTTTAGGAGGTTTGTAACATTGTCCAATTCTGTTAAAGAGGAAATCGAAGATATAAAACATCAATTTGTAGAAAAAATAGCGGATAATATGCATACGTTCGGAGTATCTTCAACAGTCGGTAGAGTGTTAGGTATCATTTATATGAATCGGAAACCGATGACACTTGACGAACTATCCGAAGCTACCGGCATGAGCAAAATGCGCATGAGCCAAGTGATTCGAGAAATGATCGACTTAAATATTGCTGAACAAGTTTTTGAAAAAGGAGTCCGTAAAAACTTGTACAACGTTGAAAATGATTACTATCAAACTTTTATTTCCCTCTTTACTTCAAGTTGGCGTAAAGCTGTAAGTAAAAGTAGAGCCTTTGAACGTGGATTAAGTGATAAGTTAGCAAAACTACCTACGGACCAAGCTAATTTAGATGAAGAATTAGAAGTCGAAATGAATGAACTACTCTCTGAAACGTCTCTTTGGCTAAACTACTATGAATGGATTAGCCGATTAATCGAATTCTTTGAATCTGGAGAAATATTTAAACACGTTCCGAAACACCCCCCACAATCGTAAAGAAATGTTTACATACATCTTAGCCCATCTATAGCACAGAGCTCCTTCAGATGGGCTAAAAATACACTCCTTTCGTTGAAAAAGGAGTGCGTGTTTAAACATTGTAATTTCATTATTATTTTAAAATGTTCTACAAAAAAATTCAATTAAAACTGATTGCGTGTCCCTCATACGTATATCAAACGGTTATTTCCGACGAATTCCGATGACACGACCCACCTCTGGTGGCTTCTCTAAGTTACGGCTATATGTATGAAATGGTTCAATCGCTCGTAAAATACTATTAGGAAACGGAGCAGAACGACCAGTCGTCTCATCAATCCCGATTAACATTTGTTCACTCGTCGCAATCCGTTGACCTGCTTCATTTTTCATCGTAAAAAATACGTGTAATCGTTTATCATCTACATCAAGCAACTGTCCATATACCGAAAGTTTCTCTTTTTTAACTGCCTCCCATAAATAGACAATATGTGTCTCTAACGTATAGATCGTGAACTTTTCCTCTTTGCGAAATGTTTCCGTAATTCCTAGTAAAACCATTAATTCATCTACCGCTTTACTGAATGCGAGTGCATAGGCAGCATCGTTCATATGTCCGTTATAATCAACCCATTCCTCTAACACTTCGCTTTCAAAAATTGGTTTATCAAATCTCAACAAAATCATCCTCTACTCTATTTTTCTATAAAAACGGACGACTATATTATAGTCGCCCTGTTACTTTTGCAGCCGGCCAATACTTTTCAAGCAATTGCTGAAGCTCGATTAAAAATTGGTCACGCCGAGATTCCAATTCACTGATTGAAACCCCTTCAGCCTGTTCCTCTGTTCCTGCAATTATTCGCTCTTTTAATGACTCCGTCAATTCCGGTGCCTCTAGTTTTGTCCACGGCAATTTTAATGCAGGACCAAACTGTTCTAACATATGCCGCATTCCACCTTCTCCACCAGCTAAATGAAATGTTAAAAATGGCCCCATAAGCGCCCAACGCATTCCAGCCCCATAAACGATCGAAGCATCTATTTCTTCTGTTGATGCCACACCATCGTTTACTAAATGAAGCGCTTCACGCCATAATGCTTCCATTAATCGATCAGCAACATGCCCCTCGATTTCATTCGTTAGTAATAATGGCTTCATACTAACAGCTTCATAAAATGTTCGTGCACGTTGCAACACTTTATTAGATGTCTTTTTTCCACCGACAATTTCGACTAACGGCAGTAAATATACTGGGTTAAATGGGTGTGCAACGAATACTCGTTCAGGATACTTTAAACAGTTTTCTTGCAAATTTGTCGGTTTAAAGCCAGAGGTACTTGATGCAATTAGCGTATGTTCCGGTGCGTAGTGATCGACTTGTTGCAAAACAGATCGCTTTAACTCCAATCGTTCTGGTACATTTTCTTGCACAAAATCAGCATGAGCAACAGCATCTTCTAAATCCTTTATAAATTCCACATTATCGAGCGATGCCTGTTCGGGGATTCCTTGTTGTTCCAAGGAGTTCCATGCTCGCTCTAACGCAATATTCATTCGTTTTTCTGCATCCGGTGCTACATCTGTCGCGACAACGTGATAGCCGTGTGCTAAAAATCGCGCAATCCATCCAGTACCGATAACGCCCGTTCCGATGACGGTAATGTTTTTTATTTGTAGTTGTTCCACAGTCAAAACGCCTTTCTATCGTTATTTTAAAGTTGTAAAAGTTTTCTTGCGTCTTTAGGACTCATCGGTTCAGAACCTAAACTTTGCATAATAGAAACGACTTTATGCACGAGTTGTTCATTCGTCGCCAAGACACCACGTTCTAAATATAGGTTATCTTCTAAGCCGACACGTACGTGTCCACCGAGTAGCATCGTTTGTACTGCCATTGGAATTTGATAACGCCCAATACCGAATGCCGACCAGTGCGCATTTTCTGGCAATCTATTACGCATGTATAATAACGTTTCCGCATCCGCATTCATTCCCCACGGAATACCCATACAAAACTGAAACAGCGGATCACCATCGATTAACCCCTCGTCAATTAACTGCATCGCTAAACGAAGTTGACCGGTATCAAATATTTCAAGTTCTGGCTTCACACCCGACTGTTGAATAAGTCTTGCATGTTCACGTAACCACTCTTCTGTATTAATGTACACTTGATTGCCAAAATTAAGACTTCCACAATCGAGCGTACACAATTCCGGTA
>DATGRY010000002.1:0-30412 GCA_035303165.1 Pseudogracilibacillus sp. | reverse complement strand
GTCATTATTCGAAACAAGAACAAAAAGGAAGTGTTTTATAACGTATTTTTCAAGATAAAAATAGGACGGAACCAACAAAATGTAGTAATTCCGTCCAAACTCATCTATTGAAAACTAGCTTTTGTTCAAGTCCCAACTTATACATTAAACATTTCAATGACTTCAATGGGTGCTAAAACAGTTCAACATGTACTATCCCATTATTTTACTTTCAGCGTATTGAGGAATTTCACTTAATAATTTTCTTAGGGCAAAAGTTCATTACAATACTAGACGATCAATTTCTTTTACGAGATTTACGATCTCTGGCTTACTGATTTGTGCATCTGCTCCGACACTTTCTCCTTTATGAAACAAATCTCTTGTAATAAGTGAGGAGAAAATAACGACTGGAATTTGGCGTAAGCGTGGATCATTTTTTACTCTACTCGTTAAATGGTGTCCGTCCATTTGAGGCATTTCAATATCTGTTATAATTAAATTAACTGTTTCTGTTGGATCACTGTTTTCATCTTCCGCCAACGCATTTAAATACTCCCACGCTTCTTTTCCATTCTCAAAAAAGCGAATGTTTTCATAACCCGACTCTGATAACGTCTCATCGAGTAAGTAACGCAACATTTTAGAGTCTTCGACTACAACTAAATTTTTCTCCGTACGTTCTCTATGCCCTAATACTTTTAAACTATCAAGATTAACTCCTGATTTCGGGTCAATCTCAACAACGATTTTTTCAAAATCTAACAAAATAGACATATGATCTTCCAACTTTATAATTCCGATTGCGTATGCGTTTTCTCCTGAAGAAAGATCAGATGGCTTTTCTATTTGCTCCCAGGAAATTCGATGGATTCGGGAAACATGATGAACTCGAAACGCTATTTTCACTTGGTTTAATTCAGCGATAATAAACTTGTCTTTCATCGGGTCTTCCGTATCTTTAACTCCTAGTACTTTCGCTAAATTAATGACAGGCAATACTTCCTCACGTAGACGAATAACTCCTTCGACGTTTTCGTGAGCATTCGGGATTGCCGTCACTTCTACCGCATTAATAATTTCCCTAACTTTTAATACGTTAATACCGAATACACCTTGATCTACTTCGAACATGATTACTTCTAACTCATTCGTGCCACTTTCTAACAAAATATCCGCATGCATTGAGCTCATCTTGTTTGCCCTCCTCTTTTTACACCGTTCACACTAAGTCAATCCCGTACAAACCACTTCTCATTATGCGACGTTTTCACGTCACCATTTCTTTTCATTCGAACTCTATGGGTTTTTCTGTAAATCAAAAGTACTACGGTCATTATAGCAAATATAAGTCGAAATACCAATTATATTCACCATATTTACCAGAGCTGTTTGTACGTATATAAATGTTTGTTTATCATTGTTGCCATACAATCGTTTTAAACGATTTTTTTCAATTCCATTTAAGTTACATGTATATTATGTTAAAACTTCAATACATTCGAAACAGAATAAAACATCCAAGTTAGACAATCTAACTTGGATGAACAACTATTTACATTATCTTTGTAATTGATGTGTTTCAATAAAACATTTTAAGATGGAAGATAAGTTCGTTTCTCCGATTTCATCAAGTTCATAATGAACACGTGTATACGGTTTATTTATGTTAATGACGCGCGATAAGTCCATCGGCGTACCGATAATGACCGCGTCACAGTCTGTATTGTTAATTGTCTCTTCGAGATCTTTCAACTGTTTTTCACCGTAACCCATCGCAGGTAAGACGCTTCCTAAATGGCTATATTTTTCAAACGTTTCTTTTATAGATGCAACGGCAGATGGACGTGGATCGACCGTCTCTTTCGCTCCAAGTCTTTCGGCAGCGACAATTCCTGCCCCGATTCCCATTTCCCCATGTGTCATTGTCGGTCCGTCTTCAACGACGAGAACTCGTTTCCCTTTCACGATATCAGGGTTGTCCACCGTGATCGTTGAATTCGCCTTTATAATGACACTTTCAGGGTTCACTTTTTTAATATTGTTTTCTACTTGTTGAATCGCTTCTTGCGTTCCACTATCAACCTTATTAATGATCGATACGTCCGTCGTACGTAAACATACTTCTCCTGGATAATACGATAATTCGTGTCCTGCACGGTGTGGGTCGAGTACTGTAATTGCTAAATCAGGTTCGTAAAACGAAAAGTCGTTGTTTCCACCATCCCATAAAATGACATCACATCCATCTGGGTCCTCTTCTGCAGCTTTTAAAATATCTGCATAATCCACACCTGCATAAATAATATTTCCACGTTCAACGTGTGGTTCGTATTCTTCCATTTCTTCAATCGTACATTTATGTTTCTTTAAATCTTCTACCGTCGCAAAACGTTGTACACGTTGTGCCGTTAAATCACCATACGGCATCGGATGACGAATCGCTACAACGTTTAAGCCTTCCTCTAGCAATGTTTCTATTACTTTACGGGACGTTTGGCTTTTTCCTGTTCCTGTCCGAACAGCACAGACAGAAATAACCGGCTTTTTACTTTTGATCATCGTATGTTTTGGTCCGAGCAAACTGAAACTCGCTCCAGCTGAATTTACAATCGCACCGATGCTCATCACTTCATTATATGATAAATCACTGTATGAAAATACACACTCATCCACATCATATTGTTCAATTAATTGCGGTAGTTCCTCTTGAGGGTAAATCGGTATTCCTTCTGGATACAATTTTCCCGCTAATTCCGCTGGATATTTTCTTCCATCTATATCTGGAATTTGCGCCGCTGTAAAGGCGACGACATTGTATAGTTCATTATCTCGATACACTGTATTAAAATTGTGAAAATCCCGTCCTGCTGCTCCGATAATAATAATATTTTTTTTACTCAACGTTATCTCTCCCAAGCATTCATTTAAATAAGACAGTTTTATTATACATAAAGATGCATAAAAATACAACTATATTTGAACGAAATGATAGATTAAAAGTGTAGCAACATCCAAAAACGAAATACTAATCATATGATTTGTTGTTAACGACACTGTATTTGGGTCATTTATTATCTTTTTTTCTTTTTAACATTTATAGCGAATTTTACGTAACAATAACATGTATACGTATACATGTTACTTTTTAGTGAATATCCATTTTTTAACGTGCAAATATAATGACTTATGTATGAATTTACGTTACTATCCTAGTAACATCTTCTTCAACATACGAAAGTGATTAGGTGATGAAATGACAAAAAAAGTAATTAACCCTTGGCTTTTACTTATTACAGTCGGATTAGGAATTTTGTTAAATCCATTAAACTCTTCGATGGTTTCGGTTGCGCTTACTCAAATGCAAACAGATTTTAAACTTACATTCGCAGATGCTTCTTGGCTCATTTCTATTTTCTATTTAGCGAGTGCAACAGGACAACCTGTCATGGGAAAATTAAGCGACATGTTCGGAGCAAAACGACTCTTTATAAGTGGACTTATTCTCGTAGTAATTTCTTGTATACTTGCACCATTTTCACCGAATTATGGATTTTTACTCGGTTGCCGTGCATTGCAAGCTATAGGTAGCTCCACATTGTTCCCAAGCGGGATGAGTATGGTTCGTGAACTTATTACATCGAAACAAGCACAAGCTCTTGCCGTAGTTTCCATTTTTTCATCCACATCCGCAGCTTTCGGACCGACAATCGGTGGTCTTTTAATTGCACAATGGCACTGGCCGTCGATCTTTATCATTAACATACCGATCATTCTCGTTTCATTCATTATGGCGATTACAATTTTACCGAAAGCACCTGAAGTAAACTTCAGTTTAAAACGAATTGATTTCTCCGGTGTCATTTTATTTACGTTGACGATGCTCGGTTTAATTTTATTTTTACTCTCTTTATCAGAGTCGATCCGTTGGTGGGCATTAGCTTTATTTATTGGAGCGGCAATCGCTTTCGTCATCGTCGAAAACAGACGCGAGGAACCATTTATGGATATTCAAGCACTACGTCGTAATAAAAATGTAAATTTAATTTATTTAATTTTCATTTCCATTAACGCCGTATATTACAACTTCTTCCTCGGATTTCCGACACTTTTACAACAAGTCCGTGGGTACAGTGAAGAACATACCGGTTTTATTATGCTCGCATTAGCTGGCTTTAGCGTATTCGTTACTCCATTTGTCGGTCGATTAATCGATCGGAAAGGCTCGAAATTAGCTATGGTAATCGGGGCAATCCTCCTTTCAGCTGGAACTGGATTGTTACTTACTTACAATGAAGCGTCATTATTTATTTGGCTCATCATTATTCTTGCTATTCTCGGAGTAAGTAGTGGGTTTAGTAATTTAGCATCACAGACTGCACTTTATGAGCACGTTGCTGAGGAAGATACAGGTGCAGCATCAGGGCTATTTCAAACGAGCCGTTATATTGGAGCGATTTTATCTGGTAGTTTTTTAGGGATGGTCTTTACTGGTACATTAGATGATTCGCATTTCCATACTGTTGCGATCGTTTCGTTTGTCGTCACGCTTTTCATTATTATTATTGCGTTCCGTCTACCGAAAAAGCGTGCTTAAAATCATTATACAAAACGTTTATAAAATGAGTAGCAAGTAGCATTTTATGATGGAAAGCAGTCTCCCAACCTTTGACAATTTACTGTCTTTTCCATACCAAACCATGACAAGGCGACTCTTTTCACCTATAATATAAGTACACATTAACGTTCAATGAGGTGAGTATAATGACAAAAAAACGCCAGAAAATCGTTCACGTCGACCATGAACAAAAAATGTCGCTTGATGAAGCAGTCAACTTTTTGGAAACGATCGTTTCGAAATTAAAAAACGAAGGTGAATTTACATTAACCCACGCTGGTAAAACGTACACTGTTTCTCCCGCTTCACAAGTTGAGTTAGAAGTGAAGTTGGAGGAAAAAGGAAACGAACGCCAATTTGAAGTCGAATTAGAATGGACGGAAGGTGCAGAAAGTACGAGCGGCGGTCTAGAAATTAGTTAATCGTACCATTTGTATGCAAAAAGCCTGAAAACATTTCGTTTTCGGGCTTTTTAAATTGTATTATTTCCTTATAAAACTTCATGTCACACAGACAACTTTTCCGCCCGTCATATGTACGAGTTCATCTGCAGTTAGCGAAAAGACTGCCTTCGGATGTCCGGCCGCTGCCCATATTGTTTCATATTCGAACAAATCTTCATCAACAAATGTCGTAATTTTTTCCGTATGGCCGACTGGCGGTACACCACCGATCACAAACCCGGTCCGTTCTCGAACGAATTGTGCATTCGCTTTTCCTAACGTATCTTCTATGTACGATTCAATTTTCGCTTCATCGATGCGATTCTTCCCACTAGCAACGACGAGTAGCGGCGCATTTGCTCGTTCTAAGCGAAAAATAATCGATTTAGCAATTTGCTCTACGTTACAGCCGATCGCTTCTGCCGCTTCTACAGCTGTCCGCGTACTACTCGGCAACTGCACAACTTCATTATCGTACCCTAAGTCGTTTAACATTTTTTGAAAAGTTGCAGCACTTTCATGTAAAGGAGTTTGCATCTGTACACACAACCTTTCTTTAATTTTCAAGTAAAATTATACCATATTCGTAAGCTCTGTATAAATAGCTCGAACATTTTATTCTACAATCGTTAGCCACGCCCGATCCGAGCGCCAATGTACCTCGATTGCTTCGTCGTACATTTTTGACATATGCGTATTCGTCAGCACACGTTTTCGTTCGCCCTTTTCAAAAACTGTTCCATCCTTCAACAAAAGTGTATGTGTAAACATCGGCAACACTTCTTCAATATGATGGGTAACAAAAATTATTGTCGGTGCCGCTTCATCTTTCGCTAAACGTTCGATCGTTCTTAACAACTCTTCACGAGCGACAAAGTCTAATCCGTTCGTCGCTTCGTCTAAAATGAGCAGCTTAGGATTTGCCATTAAACTTCTCGCTAACAAAATTTTCTGTTTTTCACCGTTGGAACAGACCGCATAACGTGCTCCATATGTATGATCGACACTCAACATCTCCATCCACTTACGTGCTTGTTCATAATCTTGTTCCGTCGGTTCAACGAACGTCACTCCAACAGCAGCATATTTCCCGCTTATGACAATCTCTTCCGTCAAATGATATTCATTTACACGTTCTCGTAGCGATGAACTGACCCAACCGATCGAACGACGCAATTGATGAATATCCGTTTTTCCGAACTTTTCTCCGAGTACAGTTACTTCACCCGTCGTTGGCCAAATGTATCCGTTTACCATATTTAATAACGTCGTTTTCCCGGCACCGTTTAACCCGAGTACCGCCCAATGTTCGCCTTTTTTTACTGTCCAATTAATACGATGCAAAATTTCTTTTCTCGAACGCCGCCAAGAGACATTGTTCATTTCGATTACTTTATCCACTTTCATCACCTCACCTATACTTTGTTACTCTTCGAAAAGACACGATATTGTACGATGTTTTAGTAAGAAACCCATGTTTTACATGGTATAATAGTTCTAGGTAGTATCGTCATAACAGGAGGTATGTACAATGTTAGCACTATTTTCAAGAAATGCTCGCCGCGTTTCTATTCCAAATATGAATGAATCGAATTTAGTATCTGGACAAATTCCAGCTTATCTTCAAAGTATCGTAAAACTCGTTCAATTAACAGATAAAGATGTCGAACGTTTACGTAATATCGATGATATGATGGACCAACATGCTATAACAATCGCCGAACGTCATTATGAAATGCTTATGCAAATACCTGAAATGAAAACAATTTTCAATCGGCATACGACATATGACCGATACGTTCCAGCGATTACAAAGTATTTTCGTGAATTAACGAAACCATCACTCGATGAAGCATATATGGAACAACGGAAAAAAATTGGCGCGATTCATAGCGAGGTACAATTGAGCGAAGAATGGTTCATCGGTTCCTATATGCGTGTATATGAATATTTGGTTCCCCATATTTCACAACGTTTCGCATCTGATCCTATGAAGTTAAGTGAAACGATTGTAGCGCTAAATAAAATTATTACCTTCGATATAATTATTGTACTTGAAGCGTATCGAGAAGCAAACGATTTCGAATTAATCGACAAAGTAAGTGATGCAATGGATGAGGTGACAGAAGTAGATGAAATCGGTAGTTTACTTTCTGTAGTAGATCAGGCGAGTGAAGAAGCGAATGAAGTCCACAGCGCAACCCATTCGTTGCACGATTCGGTCGTCGAAATTTCGACTACTGCAAAAGAAGCAAACGATAAAACGCTTGAAATGGTTGACCAAGCAAAAGACAGCCAAAAAACTGTAGAAGCATCGCTCACGAACTTTTTACATACGATCGATGAGTTCCAACAGTCGAGCGAACATTTTCACGCACTTATTGAAAAAGTTGATAACATTTCCGAAGTAATTGACTTTATAAAAAGCATCGCTGATGAGACGAATTTACTCGCTTTAAACGCTTCTATTGAAGCCGCTCGGGCTGGTGAACATGGTAAAGGGTTTGCCGTCGTTGCCGATGAAGTGAGAAAATTAGCGGAACAGACGAAACAATCCGTTGAAAATATTACGAACGAAATGGTGCAAATTCAACAAGAAACGACGAATGTCGGCCAGACGATCGATACATTCTCTGAAAACTTACACGAACAAGTAGAACAGACGAATGTCTCACTACGAGCGATCGACTTAATTATGGGGCAAATTAGAGAAATTACGAAAGCGATGAATGACATCGCGCATATTACGGAAGACGGTACGGTAGCATCTGAACAAATTAAAGCACGAACGGATATACTACAAAAACATGTAGAGCGAACGAAACAGCTAACGATGCTTACAGGAAAAGCAATTTATCAAGCAGGAGTAGGTATTAACGACATTCGTGTAAACACGCTCGTTCAAATAAAAAACCCTACGGAAAAACAATTAGAGCGAGTAAACCATACAGAAAAACGTGTCGTCGATTGGTTACAATATAACGAAAAGTTAGGATTAAAATAAATGTCCGAATATAAATAGTAGCCCGAACATTTCCAGTATATTATGATAAAGAGAAGAAAGAAATGTTGTGAGGGACGTGAGTGAATGAAAACACGTAAAGTAAAACTAAACGTGCAAACGATGTATCAAGGTGAATTGTTACGTGCGGGTAAAGTGTACGAAATTAATGAAGCTACAGCAATACGATGGATTGTAAGTAATTTAGCGAGCGAAGTGACGAGTAAGCAAGAAAACGAAACGTCTTCATCATAGTTTATAAGAAAAGCATATCGATTACACAACATAAAACGTATAAAACCCTTTACCTATGTAGTTAGGTAAAGGGTTTCTCTCTACTTCTATAAATTAGCAAAAAATTCTTCGGCTTTCTTGAGGTAAATTTCGTCCTCCGGACTCAAATCGTATTCTTCTACAATAGCATCTACTGGACAAACTGCAACACATGCGCCGCAATCGATACAAACGTCAGGATCTATATAAAACTGGTCAGGTCCCTCCTCGATACAATCGACCGGACAGACGTTGACACATTCACCAGCCTTTTCGTCTTGGCACGGCTCCAAAATAACAAAAGCCACTTCTAACAACCTCCCTCGTATCTCTTTGAACGTAGTCTACTCTTTTAATAATACATGATTTACTCGTATTACGTAAACTATTTTAATCAAACATTTAAAAAGATTTCACAGTTTTGATCGTTATTCCTCCACCATATATCTTTATATAATGACGTTTTTTCGCAATTTTTTCACGTAGATGAACACCTAAAAAGCGCCTCTTATAACACACTTTACGCACTATAGACATACGTTAAGGATGAATGAATCAATCTATACAACAAATAAAGGAATGAAGCTGATGGCTTCTTACATTCATCTTTTCTTTATCGTAATCGCCGTAAGCTTAGACGGCTTCGGTGTTGGCATCACGTATGGGATGCGCAATATTCGTCTACATGTAATGGCACTTTTTATCATTATGTTATGTTCGGGATGTCTCATTACGATATCGATGTTATTCGGTCAATCGATAAAGGCTTTTATTTCACCGGCTACGACGAACATTTTAGGTAGTATGATCCTAATCGGGATCGGTTTATTTATTTTGTTTTCTAATTATAAAGCGAAAAAGAAACATGACGGTGAAGAGAAACTTATGCGGAAACAAACTCCGTTTCACCATATAAAAAAAGTACTTGAACAACCGCAATATGCGGACCAAGATCGCTCCGGCACGATCAATAGTTCAGAAGCAATATTGCTCGGAATCGCCCTTGCTCTTGATGCTTTCGGCGCAGGTGTCGGCGCCGCGTTATTAGGTTATCCGCTACTATTGACAGTCATTCTCATCTCATCCATGAGCGGTCTTCTACTTTATACCGGTATGCTCGTTGGAACAATACTTGCAAACGTCCATTTTTTCAAGAAGTTCACAAATGTACCACCCCTATTACTCATTACAATTGGTATTTACAATTTTTTCTAACGACAATCAATAGTTTATAGTCGTACAAAAAGAGTGTCCAAACGATCATGGACACTCTGTTTATTTTTATCTTCGTTTATAGTGCGCGAACAGCGGCACCATCAACGATGAGCGATTGACCTGTCACATATAGGTTGGCATATGAAGCTAAAAATGTCACTGCTTTAGCAAATTCATGTGGTTCACCATACCGACCAAATGGGACGTCAGCGACAGATTCTGCTTCAATTTCCGCTAATGGTCTACCGGACTCTTCCGCTTTTTGTTTATTTAATTCGATCATCCGGTCTGTTGCAATTTTACCAGGTCCGACCGTATTTACGAAAATGTTATCTTCAGCAA
This sequence comes from Pseudogracilibacillus sp., assembly GCA_035303165.1. GTDB lineage: Bacteria > Bacillota > Bacilli > Bacillales > Amphibacillaceae > Pseudogracilibacillus. The sequence continues at coordinate 20,541 of DATGRY010000002.1, read as the reverse complement.
ATTCACGTGCTAAACTTTTCGTCAAACCTAACACGCCAGGACGCATCGTATTCGACAAAATCAACCCATCGATCGTCTCTTTAATCGATGAGGACGTTATGTTGACGATTCGACCACGGCTTTGTTTTTTCATATACGGTAGTACACGTCGCGTCATCCGAACAGCACTTAATAAGTTTTGCTCAAACGCTTGGTACCATTCTTCGTCTGATAAGTCTAAAAAGTTACCTGCCGGTGGCCCGCCTGCATTATTAATTAATACGTCGACTGTCTCGTATTGTTGCACAACTGTTTGAACTAACGTTTGAATATGGTCATCTTTTGTCATATCACATACCGCATAATGAATCCGATCATTACCGGCTGCTTCTTTAATCTCTTTCACTGCACTTTTTAACTTTTCCTCGTTACGGCTACTTATGTAAACTGCTGCCCCTTCTTTAGCTAATTCCGTTGCGATTGCTTTACCAATTCCTTGACTGGCACCTGTGACGATTGCAACTTTATCATCGAGTTGAAAGTCCATGTATCGTTACCCCTTTCTACCGTTTATATACTAGTTTACCACATTTTGCGTCACTTGAACGTCTCTGTAATACGTTAGAAGACAGACGTGCGTTCATTTGTTACAATAAAGATTCGACTTGCTTCATTACGTCGTAGTATGAACAATAACGATATAATTTATAAAGAGGGGTACTATATGTTTTTAAATGAAAATGGAAAAGTACGCTCAGGTTGGCTCATTGCAAGTACACTTTTAATCGTCTATTTCGGGCAAGGCATTTTCATGCTTCCCGGTTCAACGTTGCTATCGTTAATTGAAATGTCTAATAAAGATGTTGCCATTGCAAGCGATTTGTCTTATGTCCGTAAACCGTGGATGATCTTAGCGACATTTGGTGCTGCAACGCTCGGTGGTATTGCTGCAACACTCGTTGCTTGGCGTGCGATAAATAAACAATATCCACTTGCTCTCGGTTTACGTGGGAAATTGCGTGATTTATTTGTCGGTCTATTGTTCGGCGGGGTGGCGATTACCGTTATTTTTCTTATTCTTCTCAGTACAGGAAACGTCACGATGGAAACACACTTCCTGCATCCGAACGTCACGATGTTTACCGTTACATTTTTCATTTTGTTCGTGCTCGTCGGTTTTTTTGAGGAAATGTTATTCCGTGGCTACGTAATGAAAACGATGCTCGAACGAGGAAATGAAAAATGGCTTACTTACGTCGTGTCAGCTCTCGTTTTTAGTCTCGTTCATATAACGAATCCGAACGTCAGTTTACTCGGTCTTATAAATATTGCTCTCGCTGGGTTACTATTCGCTTACATGTTCGATATGTCGGGAAGTTTACTATTACCGATCGGTTACCATATTACGTGGAACTTTTTTCAAGGGAATGTGTTCGGCTTTTCAGTAAGTGGGATATCCCCGTATGGCTTATACGAAGTCGATACGTCAAAAGGAGTAGATCTGTTAACCGGTGGGGCTTTCGGGCTGGAGGGAGGACTTGCCGCTACAATCGTGTTGCTTTTTAGCTTTTACGTGACGAAGTTGTATACGAAATGGCAAAAACGAATACCGTTATAAACAGTTTTATCAAAATAAAAAAAGCTTGTAACCATTCGCTCCCTTCTTACGTTCGACATTAAGAGAGCAAGTTCAACGGTTTACAAGCTTTTCTTTTATGTAGTTTCTTCTTGTCTATAAGAGTCTACAATTGCAGTGATCATCATGCTAGTCGCCGCTGCAAAAAGACATGCAATACCCCAGCCACCGAGGCCTGCACCCATGACCCAAATACGATCTAAAATCGTCGCAAATAATAACAAAATAAGTCCCGCTGCAAAGAAAATGAACCCTGGAAAATACGAAATATAACTTTTCTTCGGTGTAGCTTTAACGAGTATTAAACTAATTATGAGCACTGCTACCGTTAGAACGACCCCGATTGTCAAAGTTGCTTGAATCATTATTTTCACCCCATCTTATCCGTCGATAATTATTCGTCATTATATAGTTTACATTCGAATATTTATAAAGTCAATTTATACGAAGTATAATCGAACATGTTTATTTCTAATTACGATTCGCTCACGAATGTATTCGTTAACGCACCGAGCATTTCTACTTCTACCGTAAGTTCATCTCCGTCTTGTAAATAGACACGTTCTTCTTTCGGTAGTCCTAAAATGACTCCTTCTGGTGTACCTGTCATAATTAAATCACCAGGAAATAGTGTCATATACGAAGAAATGTAACTAATTAACTGTTCGCATGAGAAGATCATATCCGCTGTGTTCGAATCTTGTCTCACTTCACCATTTAACGTCGTCGTTAACTGTAAATTGTTCGGGTTTGGTACGTATTCCTTCGGAACGAGATACGGACCGACTGGTGCAAAGCCGTCGTTTGTTTTCCCTGTCATCCATTGTGACGTACGTTTTTGAATGTCTCTTGCCGAAATGTCATTCGTCGTGCAATAGCCGAACACGTAATCGAGCGCTGCTTCTTCTTTAATATATTTACCTCGCTTTCCAATAACTATACCTAACTCTACTTCATAATCTAATCGTTTTGTCGTTTTCGGTATCGTAATTTCCGTTCGATGGCCTGTAAGTGCATTGGAAAACTTGTTAAACAAAATCGGAACTTCAGGATATGGTGATTTCGTTTCATCCGCATGTTTTTTATAGTTTAAACCAACACAAATAATTTTACTTGGACTTGTGACCGCCGGGCCCCATGAAATAGTATCCTCTTGTACATGCAATGATTCATCCGTATGATCTGTCTTATCGACTAACGTCGTAAGCTTCTTTAGTGCTTCATTTCCACCATAAATGATATCCATCACATTTGTTTGCACTTTTTCATTACAGCTCTGTTGTTGCACCTTTTCTACATCAAACAAAACGCCCTCTTTCTCAACTCCTAAACAAATTCCATCGTTTTTATAAAAAGTAAACAGTTTCAATGATGCCACCCTCCTTATACTAACTTTTCAGCTTCGTTCAGAGCACTTTGTTAAATTATATCAAAAATTAGCCATTTCATCACAATATTGTAGACGAATGCACAACTTCTTGGTAGCATTAGAAGAAGTAAATAGAAAGGGCTTTTTATATGAAAGATCATACACGTCCAATTTTTATCGCAACTTGGGTCGGTATTATCGTCAACACGCTACTTACGATTATAAAAGCTATCGGTGGCTTGCTTTCTGGAAGTAAAGCGTTAATTGCTGATGCGCTCCACTCTGCTTCTGATATCGTAAGTTCAATCGTCGTGTTATTCGCCGTTCGGATCGCAAATAAACCACCTGATGAAGAGCACCCGTACGGACACGGAAAAGCGGAAAATATCGCTTCGATCATTATCGCTATATTATTAATTATTGTCGGTGTCGAAATTAGTATTTCGTCCGTCAAAGTGTTTTTTAATCCGCGACCAGAAGCCCCAAAGAGCTTGGCATTACTCATTTTAATCGTTTCGATCGTCATTAAGGAAATATTATTTTACTATAAATTGTTTCTCGGAAAAAAATATAATAGCTCCGCTCTTATTAGCGAAGCATGGCACCATCGTTCAGACTCATTATCTTCTTTAGCAGCCTTAATCGGAGTCGGTCTAGCGATTGTTGGTGAGAAGTTTGACATACCTGTTTTCGTCTATGGGGACGCCGTAGCAGGAATTATCGTTTCCATCATCGTTATGAAAGTCGGTTACGATTTAATAAAAAGTTCGGCGACGATTATTTTGGAAAAAGTGTTAAGCCAAGATGAAATTGAACATTATAAAAATACGGTATTAAGTGTAGATGGGGTTATGCGGGTAGATGAACTACTCGCTCGTACACACGGACGTTACATTATCGTTGACATAAAAGTAAGTGTTGATCCAACGATTACCGTAAAAGAAGGGCATGACATTGCTTCCGCAACGAAGAAAACACTTATGGAAGCACATCCGGAAATTGAGGACGTGCTCGTTCATGTAAACCCTCATCGAACGTAGCTATGTTATTTAGTCGTTTTGGATTCTTTCGTTATGAAACGGAAGAATCCACTTTTTCTTTTCATATCCAATTATTGTTTGACAAATCATATATATGTACACACCTTCTCATCATGGTGACATACTTTAATTTAAAATGTGCACTTATCTATTTACATTTACTTTTTTTTATCATATTATAAAGTAAGTAAATGTTGCACTAGGTAAAAACTTTAGGTCCCAGCTAATATATATATAATAATAAACATTTGTGGGAAAGGTGAAAAAATGGAGAATCATGTGAAAGTTGAGAATATTTCTGCATCGTACAATGGAAATATTGCTATAAAAAATATTTCATTCACTGTGTTAACCGGTAAATTGGTTGGAGTAATTGGCCCGAACGGTGCTGGTAAATCCACGTTAATAAAGACGATGTTAGGACTCATCCCTAAAAATGAGGGGACTGTGACGGTTGCTGGTAAGTCGGTAAAAGCCTTGAAGCAGGAAGTTGCGTACGTCCCACAGCGAGTGGCAATTGATTGGGATTTTCCCATTACGGTACGTGATACAGTTTTATTAGGGACGTTTCCGCATTTGTCTCTTTTTAAACGTCCACGGAAAAAAGAGAGACAGTGGGCAATGGAATGTTTAGAAAAGGTGAATATGACCGCGTATGCTAATCGGCAAATTGCTGAGCTGTCCGGTGGGCAACAACAACGTGTTTTTCTCGCACGCGCATTAGCACAGAAAGCGACGTATTTCTTTTTAGATGAACCGTTTGTCGGAATCGATGTAGCGAGCGAAAAGATGATTATCGAATTGTTAAAATCGTTGCGTGATGAGGGTAAAACGATTTTTGTCGTCCACCACGATTTGTCAAAAGTAGAGGAATACTTTGATGAGCTTATATTAATGAATAAAAGGCTTATTAAAGCCGGACCAGTTCAAGAAGTGATTCAAACGGACCTTATGACGAAAGCATATAATATGGACGTATCCTTATTTTATCGGATAGGAGTTTAGTGACAATGGAATTTATCAATGATTTAATTCAATACAGTTTTTTACAAAAAGCACTCGTTACAGCCATCGTCGTCGGCATCATTTGTGGCGTAATCGGCTCATTTATTATTTTGCGTGGGATGGCATTAATGGGGGATGCAATATCACACGCCGTTTTACCAGGTGTTGCCCTATCCTACATGTTTGGCATTAATTACTTTTACGGAGCAATTCTCTTTGGCGTATTAACTGCTGTCGGAATCGGTTTTATTAGCGAACATAGTAAAATTAAGAGCGATTCTTCCATCGGTATCGTCTTTACAGCTTTTTTTGCCGTCGGAATTATATTCATGTCAAAAGCACAAACAGCGACAGATTTAACGCAAATTTTATTCGGAAATGTTCTTTCTGTCCGTACGTCAGATATGATATTAACGATTATTGTTGGCGTTATCATTGTTGCAATCGTATTTTTATTTTATAAACAATTGCTTTTAAGTACGTTTGATGAAACGATGGCGATCGTTACCGGATTACCGACAAAATTTATTCACTATGTCATTATGATTTTATTAACGTTAGCGACTATTGCTTCGTTACAAACAGTCGGTGTCGTTTTAGTCGTCGCGATGTTGATCACACCAGCAGCAACTGCGTATTTACTGACGAGCCGCTTTTCTTTCATGATTATGCTAGCCTCTTTCTTTGGCGCATTATCAGCGGTCATCGGGCTGTATATAAGTTTTAAGCATAATTTATCTTCTGGTGCAGTCATCGTACTCGTGGCTACAGTAATATTTTGTCTCGCGTTTTTATTTTCACCAAAACAGGGACTTTTATGGCGAAAAGTTCGTACAACATAAAAAATGAGTGGTTTGGAAGGGAGCGAATGATACGATGAGAAAGCTTTTTCAATTATTTATGCTAATAAGTCTTAGTATGCTCGTTTTCGTCGCTTGTTCGGCGAACGATAACGGAAATAACGCTAGTAAAAACATTAAGGATACATTACGTGTCGTAACAACGTTTACACTGTTAGAGGATATCGTACGTGAAATTGGTGGTGAGAATGTAGAAGTTTATAATCTTGTGCCAATCGGAACAGATCCACATGAATATGATCCTCTTCCTAACGATATTAAAGCAGCAACAGATGCAGACGTTATTTTTTATAATGGCTTGAACCTTGAAGGTGGCGAATCAGGGTGGCTCGCAAAAATGCTAACCGCTGTGAACAAAGAATGGGATGACACATATAAACTGACCGAAGGAGTAGAGCCTTTATATTTAACAGATGATGAGGGACGTAATGAGGAAATAAATCCTCATGCATTTTTAGACCCACACGTTGGCATCCAGATGGTTGAAAATGCACGCGACGCTTTTATTGAAATTGACCCAGAGAATGAAGAGTATTATATTGAAAATGCCGAGCAATATATCACAGAGTTAGAAGATGTTGCGTTACAATATGAAGAAAAAGTGAATGATATCCAAGAAGAAAATCGTATACTTATAACGAGTGAACGGGCATATCAATATGTCGCCGACCGGTACGGGTTACAAGAAGGATACATTTGGGCAATCGATACGGAGGAAGCAGGTTCACCGGAGCAACTAAAATCTTTAGTTGAATTTATCGAGCGGGAAAATCCGCCAGTTTTATTCGTCGAAACGAATGTCGATAAACGACCGATGGAAACTGTTGCAGAGGAGACTGGCGTAGAGATTTACGGAGAAATTTATTCCGACGAAATCGGTTCCCCTGGTGAAGAAGGCGATACGTATTTGAAATTTTTACAATACAACATTGACGTTATCCATGCCGGATTAACGAGTAAATAGGAAATGGAATGAGCTACCGAGAAAATTATATCGGTAGCTTTTTTATTTATTTTGTCGCTATAATAAAAAGTAGTCATTTATAGAAAGGGACGAATAACAAATGATGCGGGGACATGTTGAACGTATGTATCCTTATACGAACATCCCGATGAAGCGAGGAGATGTACTTTACTCTTCCATCGGTAGATCGACGTATTTTGTCGGTCACATCGTTATCGTTGGTTCGGATTGGATGATGAAAGAGTCGATACCAGGAAAACCGTCCGGATTTTCGCTAACTCCGGAACAATTTTGGCACAGACATCGTAGAGGGGATCGGATTACGTTATTACGTGCACGATCTGGTGCAGACGAAGCTGCACAATGGGCGACGAATTATGTATCGTGCGTCAAACATTACAATCTATTAAACTACGACATTAATACGATCGCTAGCAATTATTGTTCTAAATTTATTATTCAAGCTTTTTACTTCGGTGCACATATGAAATTGTTTTCGTTTTTAACAAGATTAATTACACCGCAACAGTTTAAGCGATCGCCCCATTTGGAACAGATCGCTCGCATCGAAAAGTTCATCTAAAAATAACGCCATAGTAGACGTTTTCAACAAACAAGATGAAAACGAATAACCATGGCACATATGTTTTTTTACGTCGTTATGAAAAGATTCGTAATTTCGCTAAACGCGCAGCCATTTCCTCAAGTCGTGCTTCTTCATCTAAAAGACCGATACGTACGTATCCTTCACCGAGCGTACCGAAACCACTTCCTGGCGCAACGACGACGTGCGCTTCTTCGAGCAATTTGTTCGCAAATTCAACAGAAGTATAGCCTTTCGGTACTTTGAACCACGCGAAAAACGTTCCCTTTGGTGCCTCTACTTGCCAGCCGATCGAACGTAAACTGTGAACGACCGTATTACGTCGTTTCTCATACGTCTTAACGAGTTCATCTACATAAGATAAATCACCTGTAATAGCAGTCGTTGCCGCTTCTTGAATGGCACCGAAAAGACTTGTAAATAAATGATCTTGCAATTCATTAATTGTTTGAATGACTGATTCATTTCCTACAGCAAAGGCGACACGCCATCCAGCCATATTGTACGTTTTGGACATCGTATATATTTCGATTCCGATATCTTTCGCCCCGTCAGATGCTAAAAAACTCGGCTGTTTTACCCCGTCATAACTAATTGCTCCGTACGCAAAGTCATGAATGACTAATAGTTTATACTGTTTTGCAAGCGCAACCGTTTCATCAAAAAAAGCTTGCGTTGCTACACCGGCAGTTGGGTTGTTCGGGTAATTTAAAAACATCAACTTCGCTTTTTGTAACGTCTCTTCACTTAGCTCAGCATAATTCGGTAAAAAGTCATTCTCTTCACGGAGTGGCATAAAAGCTGGCGTGGCGTTTGCTAAAGCGACACCTGATAAATAGTCTGGATAGCCTGGGTTCGGTAAGAGCGCAATATCGCCCGGGTTCAGAAAACATTGACTCACTTCAAACAAACCGATTTTCGATCCCATTAATAGTGCGACTTCTCGATCTGGATCGAGGGTCACACCGTACTGCTTTTTGTAAAACTGTGCTACCGCCTCACGAAACGAAGCAAAACCACGAAACGGTGGATATTTATGATTAGTTGGATCCGCGGCAGCTTGTTGTAATCTTTTGACGATATGTGGCGGTGTTGGTAAGTCGGGATTCCCTTGCCCTAAATTAATGACGTCATGACCTTCGGTAACGAGTTCATTCACTCGTTTTCCTAACGTTGCAAAGAACTGTTGTGGAAGTCGCTTCATCGCATCTGACGGTTCAAATCGATACATATAACCACTCCTATTATTTTTTGGTAATGTATTCGTAATAAAGAACTTGCGTTTCCATTGGTTGAAGGCTGTCTAAGATACAAAACTTACACTGGCTTCGCGTAAAAGCGCAGTTATGTTTCTCATTTCGCGGTGAATCCTATACAGTTTTGGAAAAATCGCTTTACTGTTTCATATTCCTGGCGGTTCTGAAACAGCTTTGGGAAAAATCGCTTTACTGTTTCATACTCTCGGCGGTTCTGAAACAGCTTTGGAAAAAATCACTTCAGTGTTTCATTTTTCGTGGTCGACCCTATACAGCTTTACCAAAAATCACTTTAGTATCATTTTTTGCAGTTTTTCCTTCTTGGCACGTAACGATAGTATGCTTGTTGAAATAAGATCATCTTACGCTATGTATATATTACATGCAAAGTACGAAAATGTTTGTCATACATAGTCGCTCACTTCATTGCCTCTTCATAATATATAAATGAACGCATTGTCTACACGTTTAAAACGAGCATGGATGTCACTTTTCGTGCAACAAAGGCTTTGTTCAAGGTACGCTCAGTCGTTCACTTTTTGTAATGATTTTTTAGCAAGTGCAACCAGCGTCATATCTTCCATCGGTGGATTATGTAAGCCTGCTCGAACGTCGCGATAGTATCTCTGTAATGGGGAACTTGCTGATAAACTGCGTGCACCGACAACTCGCATCGCAAGATCAACAATGGAAAGTGCATTGTTCACGACAGAGATTTTTACCGCTCCTAACTCTTCTTTCATCGTATCACGGATGCGTTCTTCACTTTCATCCCACTTTTGTGCAACAGCGTATAATAACGTTTCACTTTCAATGAGGCGTAATTCCATTTCGCCTAACTTTTGTTGGACGTTATACGTATCAGCGATCGTTTTTCCTTTTTCTAAACTATTCGGTGCGTAACTCGATGCAAACTTAATCGCCTCACGTTGGGCAGCTTTTGCGATGCCTAAATAACATGCTGGTATATGTAGGAGCCATCCTTGTGCTCTTTTATTTCCAGGCTTTAATTCATGTAAAAAATCATCTTCTTGGAGCACGACGTTTTCCAAACATAAATCGTGGCTTCCTGTCGCTTTCATCGCGATAGAATCCCACGTTTCGTCGATCGAAACTCCGCGCGCATCGCGCCGTACGAGAAAACTGCCAACTTTATCCGTCCCTACGATTGATGCACTGACAACAAAGTAATCTAGTACAGGTGCTAACGTCGTAAACGATTTACGTCCATTTAAAACCCATTTATTTGCACGCTTTTCAGCGGTCGTTTCCGGTCGTCCACCTCGAGTCGGACTACCAGTTCCACGTTCCGTCGACGCGTTATTTATAAGTGCACCGTTATCAACAACATCGCGGGCAAACTGTTCGTACGTTTCTTTTTTCCACGCGTTGTTTTCGCTAATGTTTTTCGCGATCCCCATATGCCATCCGATCGCTAACGCTGTAGGCCCGTCGAAAGAAGCGATCGTCTCTTGGAACGTTAACATTTCAGTTAACGAAATATCCGCCCCGCCATACTGTTTCGGAATGACTAATGCTGGATAATGAATCCGTCGTAAATCTTTGATATTTTCAAATGGAAATTGTCCTGTTTCATCATACATTCGCGCACGATCGAAAAATGACTGTGCAACTTCTTTTAATAAGGAAATTCGCTCTTCATGCGTATGTAATGCTGTTAATTTCATCTACTAATCCTCCTGCATATTAGTGTATCATAAAGTGCGCTTTTCGTTATATTATTTTTAGTGGCAGAGGCATCTATGCCACGCTTCTCCATTCTACTTTCGGATAGTCCAAACATTATTGCAGTTTTACTTAATACTGTAGAAGCTACAACCAAAGCTAAGAAACAATAACGGCGATTTACTACATTCCGTAGAAGGGACGAGAAACGCAAACGACGAATTGAACGAGTCTGTAGGTGGGCGGGTTACACTTTTTTGCGTTTTTAGCAAAACTGTAGAGGGTGAACCGCGAAATCGGAAACAGCTTTGATGATTATAGTAAAACTGTAGAGGATCCGTATTAAAATAAGAAACAGTAATGATGAATTACGCGAAAGTGTAGAGCATACGCATCAATACGAGAAACACAAACGACGAGTCGCATGATTCTGTAGAGGGTACACACCGCCACAAAAACACCGACATCGATTCATTCAATTCTTTTTAGTATGCACTACAAAATGAAGCAGATACTCGAACGCAAAACGATACGTTTCCGTTTAGGGAGATAAAGCGATAACGAAACTACGCGCCCACAAATGAACTGACGTTTAGTTCGGTAAAACTGCCATTCACGGACGGAAAAACAGTAGTTTTATAACATTATAATAGATTTTTAGCCCATTTAAAAATAACGAATTATCAACATAATAATTGAAAGAGACAAAACTGTGTAACAATTCTTTTTTTACAAACAATATTATGAAATATGACAAAAATGAACGTATATCAGTTATAATGAAAGAGTAATTGTTTATATTATGATTGAAGGGGATAGAACAATGACGGTACAGACGATTAAAGTGGAAAAAGCGACAACGCTAAAACAAAAACCAGATGCGATACTTGACTTTGGTACAATGTTTACCGACCATATGTTTATCATGGACTATAGTGGCGATAAAGGATGGCACGATCCACGTATCGTACCTTACGGAGATATTAAGCTTGATCCCGCTGCGATGATTTTTCATTATGGTCAATCCGTTTTCGAAGGACTTAAAGCTTACGTGACACCTAATGGGGATGTACACCTATTTCGACCGGAGAAGAACTTCGCCCGCATGAACCATTCGAACGAACGTCTTTGCATCCCTGCAATTGATGAAGAACTTGCCTTAGAGGCGCTAAAACAACTCGTCGCACTTGAAAAAGAGTGGATTCCAACAGAAGAAGGGACATCATTATACATTCGTCCGTTTATTATTTCTACGGAACCATATCTCGGCGTAGCACCATCGCAAAATTATCTGTTTATGATTATTTTATCACCTGTTGGCGCGTACTATAAAGAGGGAATCAACCCGGTGAAAATTGCTGTCGAAAGTAAATACGTTCGCGCTGTTAAAGGCGGGACAGGGGAAGCGAAAACTGGTGGAAATTATGCGGCAAGTTTAATGGCGCAAGAGCTCGTTAGCGACAAAGGATTTGCACAAGTTTTATGGCTTGACGGTGTCGAGAAAAAGTATATAGAAGAAGTCGGTAGTATGAATGTCTTCTTCAAAATTAACGGAGAAGTAATTACACCGGAATTAACAGGTAGCATTTTACCAGGTGTAACGCGTGATTCCGCATTAACATTATTAAAACATTGGGACATTCCAGTCACAGAACGTCGCATTACGATTGAAGAGCTCTATGAAGCTTCGCAAAATGGCACGCTCGAGGAAGCGTTCGGTACAGGAACAGCTGCGGTCATTTCACCGATCGGGCAACTTACGTGGGAAGGGAAAGATCTGATCATTAATGACGGAAAAACTGGTGAAGTTGCCAAAAGATTGTACGACACGTTAACTGGCATCCAGTACGGAAAGATGGAAGATCCTTTCGATTGGATTACTAAAATCGATTAACTTACGAGTAACATCCTTTCGGATCGTAAAGGCATTTGTACACAAAATAACGTGCAAATGTCTTTTTATTTTTTTGTCACATCTACATTGAATTCTTTTTTTAGAAAACTTCAACGACAAACCTCGTAGTGACATCCCGAAAACATTGACAATATCGTCATTACAAACAATATAGAAAAAAATTCGTGCAAATATCCATTTATTATTCATTGAAATTTCATTTGTTTTTTAATATAGTTTACTTTTGACGGCATTTTTACAGCAAGTAAAATGTTTATTACATCATATTTGGAGGTCATACAACGTGTCAAAACAGACAGAACAATGGACGTCAAAATTGGGCTTTATTCTCGCAGCCGCCGGTTCGGCGATTGGGCTCGGAGCTATTTGGAAGTTTCCGTACATTGCTGGTATGTCCGGTGGAGGCGCATTCTTTTTCATCTTTTTAATTTTCACCATCTTTGTTGGGCTCCCAATTTTACTCGCCGAATTTATTATCGGTAGAGGAGCACAAACGGATGCCGTTACTGCCTATTCCGTCTTAGCGCCAAATACGAAATGGAATATCATCGGTAAGCTCGGAATGATTACGTGCGGAATTTTGTTATCTTTTTATAGTGTCGTCGGAGGGTGGACATTATTATATATTTTGAAAACGGTAACAGGAAGTTTGTCCGGTTTAGCCGGTGATGAATATGACACTCTGTTCGGTTCACTCATTGCTGATCCGCTCGTTGCAGTAATATCACAGTTTTTATTTATCGCCATTTCAATCATCGTCGTTGCGAAAGGTATTCAAGAGGGAATTGAACGGGCGAGCAAAATAATGATGCCAGCATTGTTTATCGCATTTATTATTTTGATTATTCGTTCGCTAACGTTAGATAACATGACGGAAGGATTGGCATTTTTCCTACTCCCAGACTTTTCTGACCTTAGTTCAAAAACGATTCTCTTCGCATTAGGTCAATCGTTTTTCTCCATAAGTGTTGGGGTATCCGTTATGGTAACGTACAGTTCTTATTTATCGAAAGATGAAGATTTACCACAATCGGCGTTTTCGATCGTCATTATGAACATAATTATTTCGTTACTTGCAGGACTAGCAATTTTCCCAGCAGTATTCTCATTCGGATTCGAACCAGCAGAAGGCCCTGGCTTATTATTCGTCGTTTTACCGGCCGTATTTAATCAAATGCCTATGGGTACACTTTTCTTACTCATTTTCCTGATCCTTTTCTTATTCGCAGCATTAACATCTGCGTTTTCGATGTTAGAAATTATTGTTGCCGCTGTAACGAAAGGAAAAACGGAGAAAAGAAAGAAAACGACATGGATTACAGGAATTATCATTTTCATTATCGGTATTCCAGCAGCTCTTTCTTACGGAGTGCTAGCTGACTTTACCGTCTTTCATATGACGATGTTCGATATTTCCGACTACCTCGTTTCAAACATTTTAATGCCAATCGGCGCGTTACTCATATCGATTTTCGCGGCGTATAAACTTCCACGCGAAACGTTATGGAACGAAGTGACGACAGGCTCGAAATTCGGAAAGAAAATCTTTTCACTTTGGTTGTTACTCATTAAATACGTCGCACCTGTAGCGATCGTTATCGTCTTTCTCGATGTGATCGGTGTTTTACGACTGTAGAGTGTAGCAAATGTTATTACGCTACGTTTTAAAAACTTGTTTCCGCTTTCTTTAGTACGTCATACACAATTAAATAGAACATTTTTTATGGCATGACGCTGTTAACAGTCAACAGTTTTCATGTGTATAGACAGAGAAAATTACTATTGTAAAATTGCCGTTACGTAACAATCCGTCTAAAAGAAAGTTAAAACAAACAACAGAACGTGTAGTATGTAGTGAAAAATAACACATTTTGTCTACTTAATTACAGCATATGTACGCATATAAAAAGACGTTAGTGAACGATCCTTTTATTGTAAAACCCTCATTCTCTAACGTCTTATTTCTTTTATTTACCGAAGCGTGTATTATATAACTGAAGCGAGAATAGCCTTTTGTACGTGGAGTCGATTTTCCGCTTGATCGAATACGACAGAGTTACTACCGTCAATGACAGAATTCGTTACTTCTTCTCCGCGCTTAGCAGGTAAGCAGTGCATAAACAAATAATCATTTTTAGCCGCGTTTGCGAGCCCATCATTTACTTGATACGGTTTAAACGCTTGTAATCGTGCGTTTAAATCGCCTTCCCACCCCATACTAGCCCATACGTCGGTATAAATAACATCTGCGTTTTTTACCGCTTCGTACGGATCATTCGTCTCAACTATGTTTGCACCTGTCTCGTTCGCATATTTCTGTGCCGTCGCTACGCACTCACGCTTCACTTCATTTCCTTTAGGTGTCGCGATCGTAAAATTCATCCCAACGAGTGCACTGCCGATCATGAGCGATTGCGACATATTGTTTCCATCACCAACGAATGCGAAATTCAACCCTTCTAGCGTTCCTTTTTTTTCATAAATCGTCATGAAATCTGCTAAAACTTGGCAAGGATGAGCGTCATCCGTCAATCCATTAATGACTGGGACCGTACTATATTGAGCTAATTCCTCAACGATTTCATGACCGAACGTACGAATCATAATCGCATCGACGTAACGTGATAATACTTGTGCTGTATCCGCAATCGTCTCCCCGTTACCTAATTGTAACTCATCACCACTTAAAAACTGCGCTGCACCGCCGAGTTGAAACATACCTGTTTCAAACGACACACGCGTTCGAGTCGATGACTTTTCGAAAATCATCGCTAACGTTTTCCCCTCTAAATAACGATGCGGTTCTCCTAACTTATTCATGTTTTTTAATTGGATCGCAAACGTAATTAAATCGAGCAACTCTTCTTTCGAATAATCATCGATTTGTAAAAGATCTTTCCCTTGTAACTTACTTTTCATCTGTTTTACCACTGGGGGGTGAGTCATTGTAACACCACTTCCTTTTCATTCGCTTTCGTTAAATCTTGAGCAGCAAGTACTTGTAACGGCTCTGTCGTCATTTGCGAAAACGCATTTACCGTTTCTTGCGATGTCATGACGAACAATTGATATTCTAATGCCCGTTGTCGATCACGGTCATCCGTTTGCGTACTATATAATAGCGCCGCTTCTTTTTTTCTTAACCACACTTCTATTTCGCCATCGACTTCATGTGTATATTTCACCGTAAATCCATGTTTTACGAGTTCCTGCTCACAATCAAGTCGTTCATTCTTATCATCACTAAGCACACATACTTCTTTATTTGTTTGCGTAAATAACGTTTGCAATCGTTCGTTCCATAAAAAGGCTTTCGTAAAGCTTCCCGCCACACTGTTAGAAATGGAAATTAATTCACCAGTCGATTTCATTACAGGAACGAGTTTAGGATCTACTCCCGGTAATTTATCGAACGAGAAAACTGGCGCTTTCACCGTATAAAAGTCGTTATCTGGTAATCGTTTCACATTTCCGTATAACGTCTCTAACGTCGTTTTTCCTGTTAACACTCTCGTTGCCAGTTCGATCATATTCACACCCGTTACTTTGCTCATTATAGGTACCGTTCTCGATGCACGTGGATTTACCTCAAGTACGTATAATTTACCGTCATAAATGACAAACTGAATGTTAAAAACACCTTTAAACGGAATGTTTTTCGCTACCTTTTCCGCATAAGCGGTTATTTTTTCTTTCATTTCGTTCGAAAGTGAAATCGGCGGCGTAATCGCCATACTATCCCCAGAATGAACACCTGCTTTTTCAACATGTTCGAAAATAGCCGGAATTAAAATATTGTTTCCGTCTGTAACGACATCGACTTCTACTTCTTTTCCAGGATAATACGCATCGATTAAAATCGGATACGAGTCATCCGTTATATAGCTACGGATATAATCATCTAATTGACCTCTATGTTCGATGATTGCCATTCCTCTCCCACCTATTACATACGATGGGCGAACTAAAATAGGATAGCCAATCTCCACTGTTTTTTCATAAAGTTGTTCCGTTGAATTCGCAATTTTCCCCGGAATATGTGGAACATCGATCGACTGTAAATAAGCGTAAAAACGTTCGCGGTCTTCTAACGTATCGATCGTATCCATATTCGACCCTAAAAGTTCAATACCCGCCTCTTCTAAATCTTTCACTAAATTAATCGACGTCTGACCACCAAATTGAACGATCGCTTTCGTTATTTGTTCATGCTCCATAATGTGTAATACGTCTTCTGCAGTGATAGGTTCTACGTACAGTTTATCCGCTATTTCATAGTCTGTACTTACCGTCGCTGGGTTATTATTAATTAAAACTGTCTCATACCCTAAATGTTTCAACGCCAAAATGCCTTGTACAGAACAATAATCAAACTCGACACCTTGCCCGATTTGAATCGGACCAGAACCGATAACTAACACTTTTTCTTTTTCGCTCACTGTTGCAGCTTCATACGTATCACTACACCATGTTTTATAGTAATAAACTGCTTCTTCTTCCGCTTCCGTAAAAGCTTGCACTGTTTTATATGAAGCAGTAATATCCCATTGTTTACGTAATCGCTCAACATCGTGCACGGTACATTGCCATTCTTTCGCTAAATAACGATCGGTAAAACCGTTTTGCTTATATGAAATGAGTGACTCTTTCGTCACGCTTTCCGGCGACGTATTCTCAATTTCTTTTTCTAGCAAAACGAGTTTTTCCATCTCCTGTAAAAAGAATAGGTCAATCTTCGTCTCCTCATGTAAACATTCAACTGTTACATTACGTCGTAACAGTTCTAGAAGTGCAAAAAAGCGACGGTCGTCTACACGTACAATTAAGTTTTTTAATTGATCATTCGTCCACGTTTTAAGTGCATGAAGTCGCAGCCCATCCGTTTTTAACTCGAGTGAACGAACTGCTTTTTGTAAGCCGGCACTCACCTTTTTCGCAACAGCCATCGTTTCTCCAGTCGCTTTCATTTGCGTACCGAGTGTACGATCTGCCGTCGTTAACTTTTCAAAAGGCCAACAAGGAAACTTTACGACGACGTAGTCGAAAGTTGGCTCATACGTCGCTAACGTTTCATTTTTCGCTGGAAAATGAATGTCATCTAACGTATACCCAAGACTTAATTTCGTCGCAATTTTAGCAATTGGATACCCTGTCGCTTTTGAAGCTAACGCACTCGATCTACTCACACGTGGATTCACTTCAATCACGATGTACTCACGTGTCGTTTCATTGTACGCAAGTTGTACGTTGCACGCACCGACGATGTTTAAATGTTGCACAATTTTTAACGAAGCTTTCTTTAAACGGGCTACTTCTTCTTTTGCTAACGTTTGAATTGGCGCAACGACGATCGAGTCACCCGTATGAACACCGACTGGATCGATGTTTTCCATATGACATACTGCTACAGCGTTATTCTTACGATCACGAACAACTTCAAACTCGATCTCTTTCCAACCAGCAACACTTTCTTCGATGAGACATTGACGAATCGGACTTGCTCTTAAGCCACGTGTAACATATGTTTCAAACTGTTCTTCGTTTTCCGCAATACCACCGCCAGAACCACCGAGTGTATAAGCTGGGCGAACGATAATTGGAAAATCAACTTTTTTAGCGAATTGACGTGCACTGTCCATATTATCGACAATGGCACTTTCTGCAATTGGCTCTTCCATTTTTTGCATTAATGAACGGAATCGATCACGGTCTTCCCCGTTCTTAATCGCCTCAATCGATGTACCGAGAACAGTGACACCATATTTCTCCAAAAGTCCTTTTTCTTCTAATTGAAACGCTAAATTTAGTCCCGTCTGTCCACTTACTGTCGCTAATATGCCGTCTGGACGTTCTTTTTGAATAATTTGTTCGATATGTTGAACGGTTAGCGGTTCAAAGTAAACACGATCAGCTATATGTTCATCCGTCATAATCGTCGCTGGATTGTTATTTATTAAGACGACTTCACAGCCCTCTTCTTTTAACGTCAAACAAGCTTGGGTACCTGCATAATCAAACTCTGCTGCTTGCCCAATGACAATTGGACCTGATCCAATTACTAATACTTTTTTATATTGCTCCATCTTGGGCATTCCTTGTTGCCTCCCTATCTTTCTACCTATCGTTACACACAAACGATGTTCCGTAACGTTCTATTACTCTACTTCTTGTAACACCTTTTTAATTTGTGTCACAGCTACTGCAATTTCTTCTTGCGACACCGTTAACGGTGGTAATAATCTACACACTTTCGGACCTGCAACGAGTGCAAGCACTCCTTGATCCATTAGCTTTGGAATGAGGTCACCTACTTCACTGTTACATTCAATACCGACCATCAATCCTTTTTGTCGAACATTTTTTACAAACGGTAAAGGTGCAATTTCTTCTTGTAACTTCTTTTCTAAAAACGATGCTTTTTCGGCTACTTCTTGTAAAAATGATTCGGAAAAGACGATATCTGTTACTGCATCTGCCGCTGCCATCGCTACTGGATTTCCACCGAATGTAGAAGCGTGTGAACCTGGTCCGAATGCATCTACGTAATCAGCCTTTGCGACCATCGCACCGACTGGTAAGCCGTTTCCGAGACCTTTTGCTAACGTAAAAATGTCTGGCTCGATTCCGTAATGTTCGTAACCGAACTTTTTCCCTGTGCGACCGATCCCCGTTTGAATTTCATCGATCATGAGTAAAGCGCCATACTTTCTACATAAAGATTGTAATTCGTTTAAAAATTGTTCTGTCGCAGGAATGACGCCTCCCTCGCCTTGAACGACTTCAACCATGACACCAGCCGTTTCTTCATCGATCAACTTTTTTACAGAATCGATATCGTTAAATGTTGCATATTGGAACGACTCAAGCATTTTTCCAAAGCCCTCACGCACTTTTTCCTGACCTGTTGCCGCCATCGTTGCAAACGTTCGGCCGTGAAACGACTGTGAAAATGAAATAATTTTACTTTTTCCAGACGCTTTGCGGGCGAGCTTAATTGCCGCCTCGTTCGCTTCTGCCCCACTATTACAGAAAAATACGTAATCACCAACACTATTGTCAGTTATTTTTTTTGCTACTTTTTTCTGGATCGGCTGTTTATATAAATTTGATACGTGCCAATATTCATCTAATTGATTTTTTATTGCTTCTTGCACTTTTTCATGACGGTGTCCTAAATTACAAACACCAATTCCTGAACCGAAATCCAAATATTCTTTTCCATCTATATCTGTTACTAACGTGCCGTCGGCACTTTTTATTTCGATATCGTATCGATTATATGTCGGAAATAAACTCACGCTATTCAACTCCTACAAAAGTTATGTTCTATTTCATATTTTTCTGTTATACGTTCATTTCAGCTCGTGTGCTTGCGATGATCGTCGTTCCTTTTAACGACGTTTCGTCTTCAAGTTGTGAATCAATGCCACTAACGATCATCGCCTCATCCACGATCGTTAAGCTCGCTAAAGCAGCTTTAACTTTCGGAATCATTCCTCCGTATATCGTCCCGTCGTCGATGAGTGCATTAATTTCTTCTTCTGTCACTTTGTTTAACAACTTATCGTCTTTTAAAATACCCGGAACATCCGTAACGAAAATGAGCTGTTGCGCATTCATTTTCGCTGCCACAGCTGCAGCTGCTGTATCTGCATTTACGTTATATGTTTTTCCATCTTCTCCAATCGCTACCGGTGAAACAACTGGAACGATATTAAAATGTAACAATCGTTCAATCGTTTCTACGTGTACATCTGTTACATCACCGACGTAACCGTACTTTTCCACGTCGATCGGTGTTGCTTTTAATACGTTTGCTACACCGAGTGCATCAATACCATATTCGTGGACACGGCGTGTTAATGCAGGGTTTACATTTCCTGTTAAAACCATTTCTACGATGTCCATCATTTCCTCCGTCGTTTTACGGAGCCCGTCGATAAACTCAAATTCGATTTTCAACTTATTTAACATTTCTTTAATTGCTGGCCCTCCACCGTGAACGATGATCGGTTGAATTCCAACTTTTTTTAGAGCTTTTATATTATGAAAAAACTGTGCCGATAACTCATCTATGGAACTTCCGCCACATTTGATGACGATACAATTACTCACTATATTTCCTCCTACGAACGGTAGCTAGCGTTTATCCGTACGTAATCGTACGTTAAATCGCAGCCCCATGCCTTTCCTGATGCTTCACCGTCATGTAAGTGGACGGTAATTT
>DATGRY010000001.1:0-5987 GCA_035303165.1 Pseudogracilibacillus sp. | reverse complement strand
TTTTTTTTTTTTTTTTAAAATGTTGACAGTGTTTTTAAAAGGTGAAAAAAATAGCGAAGCAGTAAATAGCCTCTATTATTTGCATAGCAAGGCTTTCACTACTTCACCAAATTGTATGAAAACTTTACTTATTTTATAATTAATTGTTTTTTTAAAGATTACTCATACTCTTTCTCAATCGTCTTCGTACTTCTAACGGTATCGAGTGGGCGTACCGTTCGTTCAATTTCGGCACGGTTTTTTTCTAAAAACGGTGGGAGCGATAGTTTTTCCCCGAGCGTCTCATATGGTTCATCTTCCATAAATCCAGGACCGTCAGTTGCAAATTCAAACAAAATATGTGGTGTGACACGCGCATATAACGATTCGAAATAAAAACGATCAACGTGACCGGAAGTCGGAAATCCAAACCCTCTTAATCGTTCATCCCAATAATTTAACTCAGACCGATCGTTTACACGAAAGGCGACGTGATGAACGGTACCATATCCTTGTTGGGCAAGTGGCATCGTTTCGTCTTCTTCAACGATTACAGATGCACCGTTACCACCCTCACCCATTTCAAAGAGACGCATTTGCCCTTCTTCAGCAACGAAACGAAATTTATACACTTTTTCTAACACTTCTTGAAATACATCCGCGCGATCGACTCGGATGAAAACGGGACCTAACCCAGTAATCGCAAACTCATCTGGAATGGGACCTTTTTTCCACGGTGTGCCTGGGGCGACACCTGTATCATTTTCGTCAGAAAATAGTTCATATTGTTGTTCGTCAAAATCTTCAAACGGAAGCACCTTTCGGCCAAAACGTTTCGTAATCCCACCATTCTTTACACCGAGACGATCGAACCGTTTCCGCCAATAATCGAGCGCCACATCAGATGGCACTCGAAAACCCGTTTTGGCAATTTCATTCGTTCCGTGCCTTCCTTTTGGTATGCCAGGAAAGTCAAAGAACGTCATATCTGTTCCCGGACTTCCGACATCATCAGCAAAAAATAAGTGGTACGTATGAATATCATCTTGGTTAACCGACTTTTTTACTAATCGCATGCCTAAAACGTATGTGAAAAATTCGTAATTTTTTTCCGCACTACTCGTAATAGCTGTAACGTGGTGAACTCCTTTTAGTTCCACTGTTCATTCTCCTTTACCATTCATGTATTGGTTGTAACTTCGTTTCAATTTCTGCTCGTCTTCCTTGTAAAAACGGTGGCAATGACAACTCTTTACCTAACTCCGCTTCGGAACTATCGATCATAAAACCGGGACCATCTGTCGCTATTTCGAACAAAATACCGTTCGATTCGCGAAAATATAAACTATGGAAATAGTAACGATCAATCACTCCAGTCGATTCGAAACCACGCTGTTTCACCCGTTCATCCCAATGATGCAGTTCTTCTTCATCTTTCGCCCGAATAGCTAGATGATGAATGCTACCACGACCAGGACGTTCTCGTTTCCCGTCACGCTCTTTAACGAGTATTTCGCCAAATATTTCATTCCGTATTGATTGGAAAACTGTCGCCCCATCAATCGATACAGCTTCTTCGTAGTGGAACAATTCCGTTAACGTTCGCGCTAACTTTTCTGGATGACGAACGGTCATTTCTACCGTTCCGATCCCACGAATTTGATGCTCCTCTGGAACCGGGGACTGCAACCAAACTTCCCATTCCGGTGGTAAACTATCCGTCTCCACTTGTAAGATGAGTTGCAACCCATCGGTATCAGTAAGAAGTAGCGCGGGACGCCCAGCGTATGTCGTTATTTCCCCATGATTCACGCCATATTCTGTAAAACGGTTCTTCCAATAATGTAAACTCGCTTCAGACGTAACGACTAAACCAATTTTCGTAATGGCATTCGTTCCTCGATACGTCGAACCGACATACGGCATTTCAAAAAATGTCAACTCTGTTCCTGGCGCACCGAAGCGATCACCGTAAAATAAATGATACATCGTCGGATCGTCTTGATTCACCGTTACTTTCACACGGCGCAGTCCTAGAATTTCTGTATAAAAATAATTGTTTGCGGGAGCACTTTTCGTCAACATCGACAAGTGATGGTGTCCAGTAATATGCTTCATGTGCGATTCCTCCTTTATTTGTGTACGCACATCTAACTAATTTTTCGTTAAAAGACGTTCCTCACTATTTTTTTGTAACTTCGTCATTAATTGAAGTAACGTCTTTTGTTCATCTTCCGTTAACACTTCATCAAATAGCGACGTTTGAAATTGTAACTGTGCTTGGAAAACATCATCTAGTTTTTCCCGTCCTTTTTCCGTAAGGAAAATCGTTTTCGTTTTCCAATCCTGCTTTCTTTTGAGCAACCCGTCTTTTTCAAGACGTGCCACCATCCGTGAAATACCACCTTCTGTCACTGTAACTTTTTGGGCAAGTTCCTTTTGTGTAATCGGTTCGTACGTCGCAATTTGGTTTAATAAATCAAATTGGGCAACTGTAATATCGTACTGTTTTAAAAAATCATTGGAAAGTAAATTACTTTGGTGAGCAAATCGTGAAATTCGTAACCATATTAATGAACCTAGCGTATTTTTTTTCATTTTAATCGTACCCTTTCATCTAACTACTATCACTTTACCAGTCAACTGATAAAAATAGCAACAAATATGCTCTAATTTGTAAAAACTTCATATCGTCTACAATGAATAAACATTCCGGATGAATCAAATGTTCATTATGTATACGTTTTATCATGTCGAATGAAATATACACTAAAATAAATGAGTCCATTATAGTAAAAGAAGTGATAAGGTGAAGATCATTAAAGGCAACAAAATGCACCATCACATGTACTTACAACTCCTACGAAAAACAGTTCCGTACTGCACGATTAAGTTACATCGCTTTGAATGTAACGACATCCTTCATACGTAAAACGACTTATAAGTTACAATACGTTAAATAGTTTCCATTAGATGGTTGAATCGTCAAACCTTGCTCCTCTAACGTTTTCCAAATGAAACGATCCAACGCATACGGACTATCTTGTTGCATCACCTGTACATCATTGACTGCAAGTAGAACCGTATAGCTTTCTCCACTTGAGCGGTTAACTACAATTTTATATGCATCTAACGCAAGCAACTCTTTGTAAAAGCGTAACCTATACGTTTCATCCCAAAGTTGCAACTGTCGCTCGATCGTTTCACACACTTTTTGTAAAAATTCTTCCGTCACCATATTTTTAGCCATCATCCCACGAATAAATCCACTACTATTCACCTTAAAATTACCCTCCCAAAAATAAAAATACCTTTCATTGCTTTATGGGCGAATGAAAGGTGTTTCTCGTTATCATTCAAAGCAATGCTTTGCTGGTTGGAGCACCTTATCCGTTAGACAGGTTGCTGTGATTTCGTCGAGCCAGTACTCTCCGTCACTCTTGATAACAGTCGTATGAAGTTACTTCCATTGTATACGATGATTTACATTTTGCCAAGCTATTTTTAAAGCGAGTATTTCTTATGTAAAACTGTAACTCGCTCTAAAAAGCGAAGTTACCCCCTTTCTTTAGAACATAAACGAAATGATAAAAGAACAGTTCATATTACAGTTTTCATCACACTTATTCCATTACACCTATATTGACACACATTTCGCTTTATGCTAAAATGAACACATGAGCAACCGTTCATGTATTTAGACGAAATTAGGTGGTGGAATAATGGCTGAGGAAATCGATAAAACGAAGATCGACATGCTTGACCCATCTGTGGAAAGAGATGTCGCAAATCTTTTTAAAGCATTTTCAAATACAACGCGGATAAAAATTTTATTCGCACTTAAAAAGCAACCGTTAACTGTGTCACAAATTAGCGATGTCGTTTCCATGTCACAAAGTGCCGTATCACACCAATTAAAAGAATTAAAAATGGCACGCCTTGTCACAAATGAACGAAGAGGTCGCGAAATGATCTACGAACTTGATGATGATCACGTTCATCAAATTTTTGATATGGCAATAGAACACGTATTGGAGATATATCATTATGAGTAAACAAATGACGAAAGAAAAAATTGCAAAAGAAAAGAAAACAACGGAACGTACGCACGAACATGATCACGATCACCACCATCACGGTGGCCAACTCGCTCTCGTTCTATTTTTCGTTGGACTTGCGACGTTTTTAATCGGATTATTTATCCCGAATCCCCTCATTAAAAACAGTTTGTATTTCGTAACGTTCGCCTTGTCCGGATATCACATTATTATCGAAGGATTTACTGATACGTTTCTACAATCGAAACGAAATAAAAAGCTTATTCCGAACGTCCACATTTTAATGACGCTTGCAGCAATAGGTGCGATGATTATTGGGGAGTATCGCGAAGCAGCTCTATTAATTTTAATTTTCGCTGGAGCACATTACCTCGAAGATTATGCAGAAAGTAAAAGCCGCAAAGAAATTACGAGCCTCCTTGAACTACATCCGACATCGGCACGTCGCATAAATGAAGACGGGGAAGTAGAACTCGTCGATGTTGACGAACTGTTAATTGGTGAACACGTCTCTATATTAAACGGAGACCAAATTCCGACAGACGGCATCGTCTTATCCGGACAATCGACCGTAAACGAAGCAGCGATTACAGGCGAAAGTATTCCCGTACAAAAAGAAGCCGGAGACACACTTTTCGGCAGTACGATTAACGGCGACGGTACGCTCGTCATGGAAGTGACGAAAGATAGTTCGGAAACAGTATTTGCGAAAATTATTGAACTTGTTAGTGAATCACAAAATAACGTATCCGCAACGGCAGCGTTTATTAAACGGATCGAACCGATATACGTCAATACCGTACTCATCTTAGCCCCACTCTTTTATTTGGCCGGACTCTTTTTGTTCCAATGGGGGATCGACGACAGTTTTTACCGGACGATGGTATTTTTAATTGCCGCCTCTCCTTGTGCGTTAGCAGCAACTGATATTCCGGCAACCCTTTCCGCAATTAGTAATTTAGCAAAGCGCGGTGTCCTATTTAAAGGTGGTTCGTACTTATCGAACCTTTCTGAACTAACAGCCGTCGCATTTGACAAAACGGGAACATTAACGACAGGTAAGCCTGTCGTCACAAATACGTATTTTTCCGAAAAAGTAAGTGCAGATCAAATTGACACGTATGAAAAAATAATCGTTTCAATGGAAAGTAAAGCAAATCATCCATTAGCTGACGCTGTTCTGAACCATTATGACGATATTACACCGCTCGAGATAGACGTAGAAAACGTGATTGGTGTCGGATTAGTCGGCAAATTAGGTGGAAATACGTATAAAATTAGTAAACCATCTTCTGTTGAACACGTACCAAAAGACATCGTACGAAAAACGGAAATATTCGAATCAGACGGGAAAACGGTCGTCTACTTCTGCACGAAAGAAGAGGCAGTCGGCCTTATTGCCATCCAAGACGTTCCTAAGAAAACGTCAAAAGAAGCGATTCAATATTTCAAAAAAGAAAACATCCATACAATTATGATTACTGGCGATGCGAAACGTACAGGTGAAGCGATCGGGAAACAGTTGGATATGGATGAAGTGCGTGGAAACGTCTTACCGAAAGAAAAGGCAGAAGTAATTAACGAACTGAAGCACGACTATCCGACGATTGCGATGCTCGGCGACGGCGTCAACGATGCACCTGCTCTCGTTACTGCGGATATTGGCGTTGCGATGGGAGAAGGGACCGATATCGCCATTGACGTAGCCGATGCAGTATTAATGAAAAATGATTTAACACGCTTTGCCTACACACATAAGTTAGCGAAAAAGTTACGTAAAATTGTATGGCAAAACATTATCATCGCGCTCACTGTCGTCGTCTTACTCGTCATTTTAAACGTCATCGGTAAAATGAATATGGCGTTTGCCGTCGTTATTCACGAAGGAAGTACACTTCTTGTCATCTTAAACGGTTTACGACTGTTAAAAGGGATTAAAGAACCGTAATG